>NZ_JBSHJY010000057.1:0-18359 GCF_053619715.1 Agromyces sp. NPDC055520
GAAGACTCTCACGACCCACCGACATCGCACATATGTTCGACGTTGATTCCCAGTGGCCCTTCGACAAGCTCAGGGTCCGAACAAGCTCGGGACCGACACGCTCGAGAGCGGACGAGTTCAGGCTGCGAGTGCCTGGGAGATGCGCACGGTGTTGCCCGACGGGTCGCGGAACGCGCAGTCGCGGGGTCCCCACGCCTGGTCGATCGGCTCCTGCAGCACCTCGGCGCCCGAGGCGCGCACGGTCTCGAACAGGGCGTCGACGTCGTCGGTGCTGAAGACGAGCATCGGCAACACGCCCTTCGCGAGGAGTTCTTGCATGGCGTCACCGTCGGCCGGCGACCGGCCGGCATGCGGCTCGGAGATCACGATACCGAGGCCCGGCTGCACGGGGCTGCCGAGCGTGACCCAGCGATACCGGCCGGATGCCACGTCGTTCTGCACCTCGAGGCCGAGCACGTCGCGATAGAAGCCGAGCGCTTCGTCGACGTCGCTGACGGTGACATTCGTGTACTGGAGTGCGATGTTCATGGCAGCGACGCTACGCCGCCGCGTCACCGTCGGCTTCTTCGATTCTGCTCGATGCCGGCTTGCCCGATACGGACGTGTTCGATGCGGGCGTGCCCGACGCACTCGCCTTCGACGCGTTGCGCACCGGCCGCGTGTAGGTCTTCGCGACGCACGGCGGCATGGCATTGACCGCAGCGTGCTCGCGGCTGCGGTACGACGTGGGCGTCTCGCCGACGACCTCGGTGAACCGCGAGCTGAACGAGCCGAGCGACGTACAGCCCACGGCCATGCACGCGTCGGTGACGCTGGCACCCGCGCGCAGCAGCGCCATCGCACGCTCGATGCGACGCGTCATCAGGTAGCTGTAGGGCGTCTCGCCGTACGCGGCTCGGAACCTGCGCGAGAAGTGCGCCGGCGACATGAACGCACGATCGGCCATGGTGGGCACATCGAGCGGCTTGGCGTACTCGCGATCGATCAGGTCGCGGGCCCGACGCAGATGAACGAAGTTCTCGAGCTCCTGCGGAGTCATGTCTCCACGCTAGCACCGGCGCATCCGCCGCTCGATTTCGCGCCGCGCGCATGCTGGCTTAGTCTCGGGGCATGAGCACCGAAGTCGTTGCCGATGTCGTCGTTCGCCCCATCAGGGACTCCGACGTGGAAGCCCTGGGCCGCGTTCACGCGACGTGCTGGCACGAGACCTACGACCACCTGATCTCGAAGGCCGCCCTCGAGAACCTCTCGCCCCGGCGCATGGCCGATCTCTGGACCCACATGGCGGCACGCGGCGACGAGTACCGCCAGTTCGCGGCCCTCGTCGACGGCGAGATCGTCGGGTTCGTCGGTTCGGGCCCCGCCCGCGACGACGACGCCCCGCGCGACCGCGAGCTGTTCTTCATCTACGTGCTCGAGGAGTTCCACGGCACCGGCATCGGCAAGAAGCTGTTCGACGCGGCGGTCGGCGATGACGCGGTCTACCTCTGGGTGGCCGCCGACAACCCGCGCGCCCACCGCTTCTACGAGCGCAACGGCTTCGCCCTCGACGGGGCGACGCAGCGCCAGCCCTTCCTCGGCGAAGAGATCGACGAAGTGCGCTTCGTGCGCTGAGCGCGCTGCGCAGCGCCCGTCAGCTCAGCGCCCGTCCGCGCAGCGCACGTCTGCGCAGCGCCCGTCAGCGCAGCGCCCCCACCGAGGCGAGCGCCTGCTTGACGAGCGTGCCCCGACCGCCCTCCATCTCGGCGGCGACACTCTGGCTGACGGCCTCGGCCGGCGTCATCCACGTCACCTCGAGCGCGTCCTGGCGCGGCTCGCAGGTGCCGGTGACCGGCACCACGAATGCGAGCGACACGGCGTGCTGGCGCTCGTCGGTGTACGGCGTGATGCCGGGCAGCGGAAAGTACTCGGCGACGCTGAACGGCACCGAACTCGCCGGCAGCAGCGGGAACGCCATCGGCCCGAGGTCCTTCTCGAGATGGCGGAACAGCGCGTCGCGGATCGTCTCGCCGTACATGACGCGGCCCGACACGAGCGTGCGGGTCATCTCACCCACGGCGTTCGCGCGCAGCAGCACGCCGACCTCGGTCACCTGCCCGAGCCCGTCGACGCGCACCGGCACGGCCTCGACGTAGAGCAGCGGCAGTCGGCCGCGCACCTCGGCGAGCTCGAGGTCGCTCAGCCACCCGGGATTGGCCGGCGGCCTGACGACGGGTTCGTCGTCGGGGTTCCAGTCCGGGTCGGGGGTGCGCACGCTCATGCCTTGATTCTGCCCCACACCGATAGCGTTTACCCATGACGAGCGTGCAGATCGATGACGAAGCGGTGTTGTGGTCGGCCTCCGCGGCCGACCGGAAGGGCCGCCCGCTGCTGTTGCTGCTGCACGGCTACAACTCGAACGAGGGCGACCTGTTCGGCCTCGCGCCCTACCTTCCGCTCGCGCCGGCGGTCGCGTCGCTGCGCGCCCCGACGTTCACGGGGTACGGTCACGCCTGGTTCCCGCTCATGAACGAGGGGGTCGAGTTCTCGATCGAGGGGGCGGATGCCGCGGTCACCGCGATCATCGAATGGCTCGACCGCGTCGCTCCCGAGGCCGAGGCCGTGGGCCTGCTCGGCTTCTCGCAGGGCGGCGCGATGGCGCTCGAACTGCTGCGGCGGGCGCCCGAGCGCTTCGCGTTCGCGGTCAGCCTCGCGGGCTTCGCTCTGCCGGGCACCCGCGGCGGCGATGAGCGGATGTCGCAGCTCTCGCCACCCGTGTTCTGGGGGCGCGGCACCGTCGATGAGGTGATCCCCGCGGCATCCGTCGCCCGAACGCAAGCTTGGCTGCCCGCGCACTCGGCGCTCGACGAGCGCATCTACGAGGGCCTCGGGCACTCGGTGTCGGAGCTCGAACTCGCCGATGCCGCGGCGTTCCTCGCCGAGCGCTACGCCGCCCCGGTGGTCGAGGAGGGCTAGACGCCCGAACCGCCGTTGCGGCGGGCGGCTCGCTCCTTGTCGCGCTCGGCGACCCTGATCTTCTCGGCGCGCACAGCGGCCTGCGTCGCGCGCTCGGTGACGAGCCAGGCGGGCGGGGCCTCGAGCAGCGCCTTGATCTCGGCCGTCGTGAGCGGGTCGGTCACGCCGCCACGGGCGAGACCGGAGTTCGAGATGCCGAGCTTCGCGGCGACGACGGTGCGCGGGTGCGGGCCCTCGCGGCGAAGCACCTCGAGCCACTCGGGCGGCTCGGCCATGAGCCCCGCGAGCTCGTCGCGCGTGACGAGCCCCTCGCGGAACTCCTCGGGCGCGGCCTCGAGGAGGATGCCGAGCTTCTTGGCTGCGGTCTCCGCCTTCATGGTCTGGGAGTTCTTCGACTGGCTCACTCCCTCACCGTATCCTCTCTCGGCCGATCCGCCCACCGGGGCCGGGCCCCGGCATCGTCTACGCTGGGAACAGGCTGCACACGGCCTGCAGGGAACGGGGGCCGGGGTGACACTGCGACTCCGCTACGTCGCCGGGGTGAGCCCGTCGAAGTGGCTCAAGGTGTGGAACGAACTGCGCCCCGACCTGCCCATCGAGGCGATCGTCGTCGACGAGCCCGCCCAGCTCGAGGCGCTCGCGTCCGGCGAGGCCGACATCGCCTTCGTGCGCCTGCCCGTCGACACCGAGGGCCTGCACTCGGTTGCGCTCTGGGAGGAGCTCACGGTCGTCGTGCTGCCGAAGGAGCACCCGCTCGCCGAGGCCGAGTCACTCGAGCTCGCCGACCTCGAGGGCGAACCGCTCGCCCCCGTGCAGCGCGATGCCGCGATGACGATCGAGCTCGTCGCGGCCGGCACCGGCCACGCCATCGTTCCGCAATCGGTCGCGCGGCTGTATCGCCGCAAAGACGTCGTCGCGATTCCGGTGACGGATGCCGCGGCATCCCGGATCTCGCTCGTCTGGCGTCGTGATCGCGACGACGCCGACATCCAGCAGTTCGTGGCCGTCGTGCGCGGCCGCGGCGCCAAGAGTTCGCGCGGCTCGGCCGACGACCCGCCGCCCATGAAGCCCGCGAAGGCGGCGAAGCTCGCCGCCGCCGAACGCCGGGCCGCAGCCGCGAAGTCGGGCGGCGGCACGGGCAAGGGCCAGAAGGGCGCGACGGCGCAGAAGGGCGGTGCGAAGGGCGGCCGACCGACCCCCCGCCCCGGCTCCGGCGCCACGCAGCGCAGCCGTCGGAGAGGTCGATGAGCGAACGCCCCTTCCTCTTCCTCTCCGCACGCCCCGAGGTCGAGGCCGTCGGCCCCGAATACGAGTCGGTGCGCCGCGCCATGGGCGTCGACGCCGATCGACTCGAGCACGTGCGGCTCGACGTCGACCCGCTCGGCGAGGTCTCACTCGCCGACTACGCGGGCATCGTCGTCGGCGGCAGCCCGTTCAACGTGACGACGCCCGAGACGGGAAAGCACGAGGTGCAGCGCCGGGTCGAGGCCGACCTCGCGCGCCTCGCCGAGTATGCGCTCGCCGCCGACTCGTCTCTGCTGTTCACGTGCTACGGCATCGGCGTGCTCACCCGGCTGCTCGGCGGAGAGGTCGGCACGGATCACGGCGAAGACGCCCAGGCGGTCGAGATCACGCTCACGGCCGAGGGCATGACCGACCCGCTCGTCGGGGCGCTGCCCGAGCGGTTCGACGCGCTCGTCGGCCACAAGGAGGCCACCGAGCGGCTGCCCGACGGCGCGGTGCTGCTCGCCTCGTCGGCGGCGTGTCCCGTGCAGATCTACCGGGTCGGCACGAACGTCTACGCGACGCAGTTCCACCCCGAGGTGTCCACGACCGACTTCATCGCCCGCGCGCAGGTCTATCGCCACCACGGCTACTTTCCGGCGAGCGAACTGCGCGCGGTCGGCGAGCGGTTGGCCGCGGCATCCGTCACCGAACCGCAACGGATGCTGCGGCGCTTCGCCGAACTCGCGAACGCGCGCTGACGCTAGGCGGCCGTGCTCTTGCTGCGCCCGCGCGTGATGAGGCCCCAGACCAGCAGCACGATGATCGACCCGGCGATGGCGAGGAGCCAGGTGCCGAGATCCCAGAACCTGTCCATCGGGATGTTGAAGAGGGCACTGCCGATCCAGCCGCCGAGCAGGGCTCCGACGACGCCGAGCAGCAGGGTCATGAACCAGCCGCCCGCCTGCTTGCCGGGCAGGATCAGCTTGGCGATCGCTCCGGCGATGAGGCCGAGGATCAGAAACGCGAGGAAACTCATGGCGTGCTCCTTCGTTCGATACCCCAACGAAACCACTGCGGATGGGTCACCGCAAGCCCCGCGCCCCGCGTGGCGTCGATGCGATCGAGGGCCGGCGCAGCGCCGATCACGCGGTGCGCGCCCCCGCGAGCGGGAAACGGCGGCGCAGCAGCACCCGTTGCCCGAGCGTCCACGCGACCGTGACGAGCAGGTAGAGCGCCGCGGCGAGCGGCACGAACACCGCGATCACGGCGGTGACGAACTGCAGCGCACCGAGCGCCCGGGCCATGCCCGGCCCTGCGAGCGGGTTCGGGGCTGCGGCATCGGTTGCCAGGGCAGGCGCGGCGGGCGCCGCGGCCGACGGCCGGAACGCACGACGGGTGAGCTCGCCGACCACGGCGATGCCCACGATCACGACGCCGAACACGGCGAGCGCTCCGGGTGTCAGCGTGCCCGTCGCGATCTGGCCCGCGAGACTCGAACCGAGCGGCACGCCGAAGAAGGTCTGCTCGAGCAGCGCGTTCGGGTGCCCGGCGATCGTGGGCAGGATGAAGAGCGCGTAGATCACGCCGACGATCGGCGCCTGCACGAGCATCGGCAGGCAGCCGGCGAAGGGCGTCGTGCCCTCGTCGCCGTAGAGCTTCATCGTCTCGCGCTGCAGTCGCTCGGGGTTCTGCTTGTGCTGCTTCTGCAGCGCCGCGAGTTTCGGCGCGAGACGTGAGCGGGTCTGCTCCGCCTTCGCCTGCGAGACGCCGACGGGAATGAGTGCGGCGCGCACGAGCAGCGTGACGAGCACGACGGCCGCCGCGGCGCTCGCGACACCGATGACGGGTTGGAGCAGGGCGGCGAGGGTGATGAGCGCGGTGTGCGCGCCGTCGAGGAGGCCCGCGATGGGCGGGAAGGCGTAGAGGTCCATGGAGTGTTCCTTGCGGTCGAGGGATGGCTGGATCCGTCTGGCCGCGAGGCACGCCGAGCGTTCGCCGACGCTGCGCGTGCGTTACGCGGCCGCGACGGCGCCGCCCGGCGCCCTGGGCCGCGCGCGCCCCGGTGCATCGGGGTCGCTCTGTGCGAGGAGTCGCCACGGGTCGGCCGTCTGCCGGAACCGGGTGGCCGCGCCGCTCGCGTCGGCCGCGACGAGCGCGGGCAGCGACTCGCAGGCGACGACGACCACGGCGACCGCTGCAGCGCCGACGACGCCGAGCAGCACGATCGAGACCTGCGCGTTCGACGCGAGCGCGACCTCGAGAGAGGCCTGCGCGATGCGGAACAGCGCGATGAGGAGTTCGATCATGTCTGCTCCACGCTAACACCGTGGCGGCCGCGGCCGCTCACTCGTCGAGCAGTCGTTCGAACATCACGTGGTCCTGCCACTCGCCCGCGATGCACAGGTAGCGGCGGGCGAGGCCGAACCGCTCGAAGCCGTTGCGGACGAGCACGGCCTGCGACGCGGCGTTGTGCACGAGCGTGCCGGCCTGCACCCGGTGCAGGCCGATGCCGCGCGCCGCGTGCACGGCGAGTCCGACCGCCATCGTCGCGATGCCGCGACCTGTGTAGCGCGCATCGACCCAATACCCGAGGTGGGCGTTCTGGAACACCCCGCGCACGATGTCCGAGAGGTTCACCCGGCCGACGATCTCGTCGCCGTCAGTGATCACGAACGGCACCACGAGGCCCGCCTCGAATCGGGTGATCGCCGCCTCGACGTCGCGGCGATGCGTCTCGACCTCGAAGAACCCCTCGCTGCGGGCCGGCTCCCACGGAGCCAGATGCTCGCGATTGCGGGAGTAGGCGGCGGCGAGCGCCGGGCCGTCGCCGGGCCGCAGTTCGCGGAAGACGATGCCGTCGCCGAGATCGACCGGTTGCTGCACGAACCGCCAGCTTTCGTTCAGGGCCGGGCGATGGATGCCGCGTGGCCGGGGCATCCACGCTAACACCGCGCCGATCAGTGCAGACGGGATGCCGGCCGGTGCAGACTGGTGGGATGAGCCGCACAGCCTGGGTGCTGCACGTCGACCTCGACCAGTTCGTCGCGGCCGTCGAGGTGCTGCGGCGGCCCGAGCTCGCGGGCAAGCCCGTCATCGTCGGGGGCCGCGGCGACCCGACCGAGCGCGCGGTGGTCTCGACCGCGTCGTACGAGGCGCGCGAGTTCGGAGTGGGCTCGGGCATGCCGCTGCGCATCGCCGCGCGAAAGGCGCCTGATGCGGTGATCCTGCCGGTCGACGCGGAGGCGTATGCCGAGGCATCCGCTCGGGTGATGGCGACCCTGCGCCTGCAGCCGGCCGCGATCGTGCAGGTGCTCGGCTGGGACGAGGCGTTCGTCGGCGTCGAGACCGACGACCCCGAGGCGTACGCCGCGCGGATCCAGCGGTCGGTGCTCGACCGCACGCGACTGCACTGCAGTGTCGGCATCGGCGACACGCTCGTGCGCGCCAAGGTCGCGACGGGGTTCGGCAAGCCGCGCGGGGTGTTCCGGCTCACGGCCGAGAACTGGCTCGAGGTGATCGGCGACCGGCCGACGATCGAGCTGTGGGGTGTCGGCTCGAAGATCTCGCGTCGACTCGCCGGGCTCGGCATCACGACGGTCGCAGAGCTCGCGGCGACGGCTCCCGACGACCTGGTGGCCGAGTTCGGCCCGCGCATGGGGCCGTGGTACGCCGAACTCGGCCGCGGTGACGGCTCCGACGTCGTCGACGACACGCCCTGGGTCGCGCGCGGCCACAGCCGGGAGACGACCTACCAGCACGACCTCACCGAGCCCGCGCAGATCGAGAGCGCCGTGCGAGAGCTCGCGGGGCACGTGCTCGACGACGTCGCCGCCGAGGGCCGGCCGGTGATCGGGCTCACGCTCAAGGTGCGCTATGCGCCGTTCATCACCAAGACCTTCCAGCGCAGGATCGCCGAGACGTTCGACCGCGCCATCGTCGTGGAGCGGACACTGGAGCTCCTGCACGACCGGCTCGAACCCGGGCGGCCCATCCGCCTGCTCGGGCTACGGGCCGAGATGACGATGCCCGATGACGCCCGCGACGGGCACACCCCCACACGCAGTGGATGGTGAGCCCGTCGACGTCGAATCCGTTCGTCGACTCAGTTGTAGAGCATGCCGCCATCGACGAGCAGCACCTGGCCGGTGACGTAGTCGGAGTCGGGGCCGGCGAAGAAGGACACGACCTTCGCGACATCCTCAGGCGTCTCGATGCGGCCGAGCGCGATGCCCTCGACGGCCTCCTTGAGATTCTGGCCGATCGGCTTGCCGTTGATCTTGCTGAGCTCGGCGTCGATGAGCTCCCACATGCCGGTGCCGACGATGCCGGGCCCGTATGCGTTCACGGTGATGCCCTTCGGCGCGAGCTCCTGCGCGGCCGCCTGCGTGAATCCACGGACGGCGAACTTCGAGGCCGAGTACGCACTCAGGATCGGATAGCCCTGAATGGCCGCGATGGATGCCGCGGAGATGATCTTGCCTCCGTGGCCGAGCTCTTCGAACTTGGCGGCGGCTGCCTGGATGCCCCAGACCACGCTGTTGGTGTTGATCCTCCAGACCTGATCGAGCTCTTCCTCGGTGATGCCGAGGATGGGCTTGATCTGCGCGATGCCGGCGTTGTTCACGATCACGTCGAAACCGCCGAGCTGTTCGGCGGCGGCATCGACTGCGGCGACGACCTGTTCCCTCTTCGAGACGTCGGCCGCGACGAAGATCGCCTTGCGACCGAGTTGCTCGATCTCGGCGACGACGGCCTCACCCTTCTCGCGCTGGGGTTCGATGTCGGCGATCGCCACGTCGAAGCCGTCGGCGGCGAGGCGAAGCGCGATGCCGCGTCCGATCCCCTGCCCGGCTCCGGTGACCAGTGCGACCTTGTCTTGAACAGTCATGTCGTCTTGAACAGTCATGTCTCTCTCCGTCTCATCGCAATTCTCGAGCGACGCCGGCCGCGGCGATGTCACGCGAGCTGGTGCTTCGATGCCTGCTGGCCTGTAGTCCAGCCCTCTCTCATGTCAACGCGAACCCAGGGTTTATATTCCTTTGCATATAAATCACACGCCGATCGGATGAACCGGCGGATGGCTGCGTCTTGCTGCAACACTCCGCGCAAGCGAGACTGGCGACATGGATCACGCGGAGGAAGCACGTGCCGTCGGCGAGGTGATCGACCGGCTCGTCGGCCGGTTCCCCGATCTGCCCCGAGACCGCATCGCCGCCGTCGTCGAGGCGGCGCATGTCGAGCTCGAGGGCAATCCCATACGCGACTTCGTGCCCGTGCTCGTCGAGCGCACCGCGAAGCAGCGCCTGAAGCAGGAGGCGATGGCGGCGCCGGTACTCGCCGATGCGGCGCTGGGCGACGCGATCCTCGCCGACATCGTGCCGGGCGACGCGGCCGACGACGCCGTCGAACTCGACCCCATGGAGATCGAGCGCCTCGCGCGCGAGCGCCGATCGGGGTTCCTCTTCGGCGACCTCGGGGGCGGGCCGAGCTGAGTCACCACCACCCGGGTACGAGGCGCTTCGCCCGTCGCGGGCTCAATACCCCGCGGGCGCAGAGGGTTCGACGCACACGGTCTTGACCTTGTCGACCGCCTCCTGGATCGCGGCCTGCTGCTCGGCGAGCGCGTCGGCGTCAAGTGCGGACGTCTTGGTTCCTCGCATGATGGATCCTCGATCATGCGTGAATAGTGAGGTTCATTCACGCATGAGCATGCCCTGAGCCTCGCGCTCGAGGTCGATGAAGGGCTCGCCGCTGACATCGACTCGCACCCGGCGGATGACTCCGCCGGTGAACGCCCACGGGGCGGTGCCCGGATAGTCGTCGGTGACGGGGGCACCGCTGTCGCGTCCCACCGCGAGCCCTTCGCCGGCGAGCGAGAACTTGCCCGGCTGGGTGCGAATGGGCCCGTCGCCCACCGCTCGCTCCCCGTAGAAGAGTGTGAGCGTGCCCGTCGCCACGTGACCCTCTTCGCCCTCCTTCTCGAAGGACGCGGCGAGGATCAGGTTCTGCCCGGTCGGAAGATCCTCGGTCGCGTCGACTCTCTGCTCGAGCGCTCCGACGAAGTTGTTGACGTAGTGGAGTCGCCCGTCCTTCACGTACAGCGCATGCCCGCCGAACCGGGAGCCCTGTGCGAAGAGCACCCCCTCCGCGCCAGGCGCCGGGAGATCGACGAGTGCGCCGATCACGAAGGAGCGATTGCGGATGTTCACGGACTGCGACTCGGGCACGTCGGCGGTATCGGGGAAGTACACGTACCGTTCGCGCGGCGGCGAGAGCACCGGGCGGGGCGTCAGGATGATCTCGAGCGCCGAGCGGTCGTCGAGTGGGAACGCCTGGTTCCGGCCGGCTTCGGCGAACCAGAGGTTCACGAGCTCCCGCACCTTCTCGGGGTGCTCGGCGGCGAGGTCGTGCAACTCCGCCCGGTCGACCTCGGTGTGGTAGAGCTCCCACTCGTCGTCGTTGAAGTGGCTCCACCCGCTGAGCGTCGGGTGGGTCGTGATGGCCTTCCAGCCGTCGTGCCAGATCGCGCGTGAGCCGAGCATCGAGTAGAACTGCGTCCGACGCGTCGTCGGCGCGGCCGCGTCGTCGAGCGAGTAGCGCATGCTCACGCCGTCGAACGTGCTCTGCTCGTGGCCCTTGATGCGCTCGGGCGGCTCGACGCCGAGCACGTCGAGAATCGTCGGCACGATGTCGACGGCATGGTGGTACTGGTCGCGGATCTCACCGCGGGCGGTCGACCCGGCCGGCCAGGAGATGATGCACGGATCGCACGTGCCGCCGTTGAACTCGTACCGCTTCCACATCTTGAACGGGGTGTTGAAGGCCATCGCCCACCCGTTCGGGTAGTGGTTGTACGTGTCGACGCCGCCGAGCTCGTCGAGCATCGACAGGTTCTGCGCCATGTCGTCGGGCATTCCGTTCACGAACTTCATCTCGTTGACCGAGCCGTTCGGACCGCCCTCGCCACTCGCGCCGTTGTCGGAGACGACCACGACGATCGTGTTCTCCCGCTCCCCGATGTCGTCGAGGTAGTCGAGGAGACGCCCGATCTGGTGGTCGGCGTGCGAGAGGAATCCCGCGTACACCTCGGCCATCCGCCCGAAGAGCCGCTTCTCCTCGTCGGCGAGCGAGTCCCATGGTCTGGTCTCGTCCATGGCGGGGAACGGGATGCCGTCGGGTCCCGTTCTCGTCTCGGGGGTGCCGATGGGGTTCAGCGGCGGGATCTCGGTGTCCTGCGGAACGACGCCGAGCTGCTTCTGCCGGGCGAGGGTCTGCTCGCGCATGGCCTCGTAGCCCATGTCGAACTTCCCCGCGTACCGGTCGGCCCATTCCTTCGGAGCATGGTGCGGGGCGTGCGCGGCCCCGGGCGCGTAGTAGAGGAAGAACGGCTTCTCGGGCGCGATGGCCTTCGCATCGCGGATGAACTCGATGGCCTTGTCGGTGATGTCCACCGAGAAGTGGTAGCCCTCCTCGGGCGACTTCGGCTGGTCGACGGGATGGTTGTCGTAGACGATCTCGGGATACCACTGGTTCGTCTCCGCTCCGAGGAATCCGTAGAAGCGCTCGAAGCCCCGCCCGCTCGGCCAGTTGCGCCGGGTCGATGCGACGTTCATCTCGTCGTCGGGGCAGAGATGCCACTTGCCGACGGCGTAGGTGTTCCAGCCGCGCTCGCCGAGGATCTCCGAGAGCATCCCGTTCGCGGCGGGGATCGTGCCGCTCGCGTTCGGGAAGCCGATCGCCGCCTCGGTGATGCAGGCCATGCTGTTCCTGGTGTGGTTGCGCCCCGTCAGCAGGCACGACCGGGTCGGCGAACAGAGCGCCGTCGTGTGCCACTGCGTGTACCGCACACCGTCGGCGGCGACGCGTTCGATGTTCGGGGTCTCGATCGGCCCGCCGTAGGCGGACATCGCCGAGAATCCGACGTCGTCGAGCACGATGTACACGACGTTCGGCGAGCCGTCGGGCGCCTTCGCCGGCTCGAACGGCGCCCAGTCGGGTTGCGAATCGCGGATGTCGACGTTGACGATTCCACTGAACTGCTCGGCCATGACTTCCCCCAGCCCGTGGCGCCCACCGAACAGCGGTTCGGCGAGTCATCCCGAGGCTACGCGCGTCGCCTTCCGGCGCACAAGACATGTGCGTACACCCTCGCCGGAAATGCGGAAAGCCCCTGACGAATCAGGGGCTTTCTCATGGCGGTACCGGTGGGATTTGAACCCACGGTGGGCTTTCACCCACACAACTTTTCGAGAGTTGCACCTTCGGCCGCTCGGACACGGTACCGAGAGCAATGGTAGACGACGAGGCCGCCAGCACCAAAACGAGTGGATGCCTCAGCTCACGCTCAGCCGACATGCAGCTCACGCGAAGCACGCGAGAATACGTTCTGCTCGTGACCGTCTCTCCCATCACCAGCTTCGCCCGTGCCGAGGCTCGGCGCCCGCGCGTCTCCGCCGGTGCCCGGCTCGCCGCGGCGACGGTGCTCGGCAACGTCGGCGTGCGCCCGTTCCGCGAGCGGATGCTCGCCAATCGGTCGACCCTGAACGACACCCTGCCCGTGCACTCGAAGTGGTGGCGCGAGCACGCGAAGGCCGACGGCGAGCTGCTCTACGTCGCGATCGGCGACAGCGCCGCGCAGGGCATCGGCGCCTCCCGACCCGACCGCAGCTACGTCGGGCGGATCGCCGATGAACTGCGCGAGTCGACCGGGCAGAGCGTGCGCGTCGTGAACCTCAGCGTCTCGGGCGCGACGACCGCACTCGCGGTGCGCGACCAGTTGCCGAAGCTCCGCGAGCTGCGGAGCCGCGGCGACCGGCCGGACGTCGTCACGGTCTCGATCGGCGCCAACGACATCGCCGAGTGGAACCCCGAGCGGTTCGCCCGAGACATCCGCTCGATCTTCGCGGAACTGCCGCTGCACGCCGTCGTGGCCGACCTGCCGTGCTTCCATCTGCCGCATCACGAGCGCAAGGTCGCCGAGGCGAACCGGATGCTGCGCGCCGCCGCCCGCGAGTACGGACTCGTCGTGGCGCCGCTGCACGAGCTCACCCGGCGCCAGGGCCTGCGCGGCATCCTGACGCAGTTCGCGCGCGACATGTTCCACCCGAACGATCACGGCTACGCGGTCTGGGCCGAGGCGTTCCGGCCGGCCGTCGCGGCGGTGCTGCGGTCGCGTCGCCGCGAATCGATGAGCTCGTTCGAGCGCATCACCGAGCGACGAGCCGCCTGACGACGAGGTCGGCGTCCTCGCCGACTCCGAGCAGCAGCGGCGACTTGCGCGTCCGCATCCAGGGCACGCCGACGAAGAACAACCCCGGCTCGCGGGTGCTCACGCCGTCCTCCTGCAGCGGGAAGCCCATGTCGTCGACGATCCCCGTCATCGCGATCCAGCCGTAGTCGGGGCGGAACCCCACCGCGTTGACCACCACTCCGAGATCGCCGAGGAGCGGCGGGGAGGCGGCGACGAGTTCGGTGCCGGGCGGCTCGGGCAGCTCGGGCACCGGGAGGCCTCGCGACGCGCACAGGCGCCCGATCCCCGCGCAGACCGCGCGGAACACGTCATCGCCGAAGTCGACCGAATCGGAGAGGTCGTCGGCGGCCTCCACCCGTGCGCCGGCGACGCCGGTGATATGGCCGATCAGCTCGACCCCGGCAGCGGCGAGCGAGTGGAGGTCGACCTCGTGCCCGCCGTTCGCACCGGAGATGAGCGGGTTCGAGGCATTCCGCACCGCGGGCGACGGCATGTCGGCGAGAGTCTCCTCGAAGAAGCCGAGGTCGCTCAGCCAGTCGATCATGTCGCGCCCGTCGACGCGACGCGGCATCGCGGGCGCCCGGCTCGCGGCGAGCACGACCTCACGACCCGCGTGCACGAGCTCGTGGGCGATCTGGCAGCCCGACTGGCCGCCCCCGATGACGAGCACCGCGCCACCGGGCAGTGCGTCGGGCGAACGGTACGCCGTCGCCGCGACGACGGGCACCGCCTGCTCGATCTCGCCGACGAACGCGGGTCGATGCTCGCGCTGGTAGGCGCCGGTGCACACCACGACGCGACGGGCCCGGATGCCGCCCGCCGACGTCTCGGCGACGAAGCCGCCGCCTTCGCCTCGAAGCAGCCGGACGTCGGTTCCCTCCTCGACGGGCGCGGCGAACGAGTTCGCATAGTCGCGCAGGTGCGCTCCGATCTCGTCGCGATCGAGGTAGCCCCCGGGGTCGTCCCCCCGGTACTCGCCGCCCGGCAGTCGGATGGTGTGATTCGGGGTGACGAGACGGAAGCCGTCCCAGCGCGCCGCCCAGGCAGCGCCCGGGCGATCCCGCTCGAGCACGACGTGATCGACGCCGGATGCTGCGAGCCCGTGACTGACCGCGAGCCCGGCCTGCCCGGCTCCGATGACGAGCACGTCGACATCTGCCCGCATGCCGCTCACGTTACGCTCGTGTCGGCGGCCGCGGCTAGTCTCGGGGCATGGCCCGCTCCTCCTCCACGTTCCGTTGCTCCGAGTGCGGCTGGAGCACCCTCAAGTGGGCCGGCCGATGCGGTGAGTGCCAGCAGTGGGGCACCGTCGTCGACGTGGCCGAAGCCACCGGCATCGTGCGCGCGGTACAGGCCGTGCAACTCGGCGAAGCGCGCACGGCGCGATCGATCCTCGACGTGCAGACCGAAGACGCGGCGCACCGACCGAGCGGCATCGGCGAGTTCGACCGCGTGCTCGGCGGCGGCATCGTCGCCGGGGCGGCGATCCTGCTGTCGGGCGAGCCGGGCGTGGGCAAGTCGACGCTGCTGCTCGAGGTGGCGGCACGCGTCGCCGCGGGCGGCCGGCGGGTGCTCTACGTCACAGCCGAAGAATCGGTCGCCCAGGTGCGCCTTCGCGCGGGGCGCACCGGCGCGCTGCAGAGCGAGCTCTTCCTGGCCGCCGAGACCGACCTCGCGACGATCCTCGGCCAGGTCGACGCCATCCGCCCGGCGCTGCTCATCATCGACTCCGTGCAGACGGTCTCCTCGTCGCTCTCCGACGGCCTGCCCGGGCAGCCGAGCCAGGTGCGCGAGGTCGCCTCGACACTCATCCGCGTCGCGAAAGAGCGACAGCTGCCGGTGCTGCTCGTCGGCCACGTCACGAAAGACGGCTCGATCGCCGGCCCCCGCCTGCTCGAGCACCTCGTCGACGTCGTCTGCCAGTTCGAGGGCGACCGGCAGACCGCGCTGCGCTTCGTGCGCGCGCTCAAGAACCGTTTCGGCCCGACCGACGAGGTCGGCTGCTTCGAGATGACCGGCGAGGGCATCGCCGAGGTGCCCGACCCCTCGGGCCTCTTCCTCTCGAGCGGCCGCAGCGCCGTGAGCGGCACGTGCGTGACCGTCGCCCTCGAGGGCCGGCGGGCGCTGCCGGTCGAGGTGCAGGCGCTCGTCGTGTCCACGAAGGCCCCGCAACCGCGCCGGGTCGTCAACGGCGTCGACCCCTCGCGCGTCGCCATGATCATCGCGGTGCTCGAACGCCGGGCCGCGCTGAAGGGCCTCGGCGAACACGACGTCTACGTCTCCACGGTCGGCGGCGTACGCCTCGCCGAACCCGGCGCCGACCTCGCGATCGCCGTCGCCATCGCCTCGGCCATGCGCGACCGAGCGGTGCCGCACGAACTCGCGGCGTTCGGCGAGATCAGCCTCGCCGGCGAGGTGCGCCCCGTCTCCGCGGCCAAGCAACGCGGTGCCGAGGCACGGCGGCTCGGCTACACGACGATCCTCGACGTCGAAGCCGGCAGCGTCGCCGCGGCCGTGCAGCAGGCCATGATGGCGTCGACCGGCCCGCGCGAGCCCGAGCTCGACGCCGCGTTCTGATCGGCGACGTCTGGTCTGCGCCGGCTGATCTGCGCCGTCTGATCTGCGCCGGGCGCTACGCCTCGAGTGCCTTCAGCAGCTCGCTCGGCGGCGCCTGCATCGGATGCGGCCCCGCGATGTCGAGGAAGACGGTCGTGATCGTCGACTCGTAGCGCTTCAAGAAGGTGCGCAACCACGCCGGGCTCTGCAGCCCCACCGCGGGTGGCAGGTTCTCGGGCTTGTTCGCCGCATCGCTGAAGAGCAGCAGGGCGACCTCGCCGGTCTTCGCGTCACGGTAGGTCCACACCTCGCCGCCGTCGAGCGGCTTGTCGCGCGGGCCGGGCGCGATGAGCGGCACCACGGTATTGCCGTGGCGAAGCGCCAACGCAACTGCCGCGACATCCTGCCGCTCGAGGGCTTCTGCGAGCGCCTGCGAGCGGAACTCGACCGGCGCGGCCGCCTGCTTCCGTCGTGCCTTTCCTGCCATTTCACAAGGGTACCGAGCGGATGTGGACTTCTGCGCAAAGCCACCTAAGCTGTCTGTGCCGGACCGTGAGGGTCCGAGGTGTCGACGAAGACGACGGCGTTCTCGTTGACCCCACGGCGCCGGCGCATACAGTGGAACAGTACGATCGCGCGGGCCGGCGCGCTCCTCCCGAAGGAGCCAGATGGCCAGCACCCTCCCGAAGCCGATCCGGTTCGACGGCGACACCTGGTTGTGCATGCGCAACGACCCGGCCGTGCCGAAGGCGATCATCCGCCGCTACCGCGACATCAAGCGCGGTGACGTGTACCTCGTCGTCAAATGGGCGCTCGACCCGGCCGATCAACAGCTCATGTCGTCGGCGACGTCGCTCGAGGCGGCCAACGAGTTCGTGCGCTTCGACCCGCCCGCATCGTCTGCCCCGGCGTTCGCCGGCTACCCGCACCGCCAAGGCGGCGGGCCCGGCTCGGCGGAGCAACGTCGGTAGAGCAGGCTCAGTAGAGCAGGAACTGGCGTTGCTCGGCGGATTCGAAGCCGTCGACCGTCACCGCGAGGTGGTACGAGGCGCCGCCGGCGGGCACGGTCTCACGGGCGCCATTGCACGTCTCGGGGGTCGAACGCGTGCGATCCCAGATGATGGGCACACTCGAGCTCACCGGCGTGCCGGGCGTCAGCGAGACCTCGGCGTCGATGGCGTCGACTTGGCAGTCGGTCGAGATCCAGTACTGCTCGGAGCCGCTCGTGATGGTGAAGACCTGTGCCGCCGTGCCGGCGTTCAGCACGCAGACGTTCTTGCCGACGTTCGTGATCGTGACCGCGAGCTGCGGCTGCTCGCCCGCCTCGTACGACGACTTGTCGGTGACGGCCTCGACCGTGACGTTCTCGGGCGCGCACGGGTCGCCGTCGGCCGCGGTCGGCTCGGTCGGGATCGAGGTGGTCTCGGGGGCCGACGGCGGCGAGCTCGACGTTGCACCCGCGCTCTTCTCGTCGCCCTCGCTCGACCCCGGGCGCACGATGATCAGCACGATCGCGATGATCACCGCGAGCAGCCCGATCAGCACGACGATCCGCCGACGACGGTACACCTGCGGCGACTGCCGCCCGGTCGGTGTGTTCGTCGACATGCACACAGGGTACGACCGGGCGGCCTCAGCCCGCGGCATCCGCTCGGCGTGCCGGAACCGGGTTCAGCGAACCTTCAGCCTCGCGTCGCCGTCGCCGTCGCCGTCGCCGTCGGGGTCGGGGTCGGGGTCGGGGCAGGGTCAGAGCAGCTTCAGCATGCGCGTGTTGCCGAGCGTGTTCTGCTTCACGCGTGCGAGGTCGAGGAACTCGGCGACGCCCTCGTCGTGCGAGCGCACGAGCTCGGCGTAGACGGCCGGGTCGACGGTCTCGTCGCCCATGTCGACGAACCCGTGCCGGCCGAAGAAATCGGTCTCGAAGGTCAGGCAGAAGAGCCGGTCGAGGCCGAGCTCCCTTGCCTCGTGCTCGAGGGTCGTGAGCAGCGCGTGGCCGACGCCGTGGCCGAGCCAGGCGTCGTCGACGGCGAGGGTGCGCACCTCGCCGAGGTCCTCCCACATGACGTGCAGCGCCCCCGCGCCGACGAGGCGGTGGTCGTCGTCGGTCTCGGCGACCCGGAACTCCTGCACGGCGCCGTAGAGGTCGACGCGCTCCTTGCCGAGCAGGATGCGTCGCTGCACGAGTGGCTCCACCAACTCGATGATCTTCGGCACATCGCTCGTGCGCGCCCGGCGCACGTGGAACTCGCTCATCCTGCCATCGTATTGCCGCGCTCGGGCGTTGCCCGTTCAGGGGATTCTGACGACGCGCCGCCGACGGCATGCGCACCAGCGGCGTGTCGCCAGAATCCCCTGATCCGGCAACCAGGAG
>NZ_JBSHJY010000058.1:0-17777 GCF_053619715.1 Agromyces sp. NPDC055520
GGCCCCGTGGCATCCGCTCGCTTCGTTCGTTCGCGTTCGGCAGCTAGAGCGTCGTCGCGGTGCGCACCAGCTCGGCCTGCTCGGCGGCGTGCCGCTTCGCGGAACCGGTGGCCGACGAGGCGGCCGCGGTGCGGGCGACGACCCGCACGGGGCGGTCGCCGAGCTTGTTCGTCTCGATGATGAAGTACGGCCACGCGCCCTGGTTCTCGGGCTCGTCTTGCGCCCACACCAGTTCGGCGTTCGGGTACGACTCGGCGACGGTCTTCAGTTCACCCGCGGGCAGCGGGTAGAGCTGCTCGAGACGAACGACGGCGACCTCGGTCTGCTCGTGCTTGTCGAGTTCGGCGATCAGGTCGTAGTAGATCTTGCCCGAGACGAACACGACGCGCTTCACGGCCGCCTTGTCGGTGATGCGGGCATCGTCGATGACCGGTTCGAAGCGGCCGCTCGTGAAGTCGGCGACCTCGCTCGTGGCGCCGCGCAGGCGCAGCATCGCCTTCGGGGTGAAGACAACGAGCGGGCGCCGGGGGCGCGCGTAGGCCTGACGGCGCAGCAGGTGGAAGTACGACGCGGGCGTCGAGGGCCGTGCCACCGTCAGGTTGTTCTCGGCGCAGAGTTGCAGGTACCGCTCGATACGGGCGCTCGAGTGGTCGGGCCCCTGGCCCTCGTAGCCGTGGGGGAGCAGCAGCACGACGCTCGAGCGCTGACCCCACTTCTGCTCGGCCGACGAGATGAACTCGTCGATGATGGTCTGCGCGCCGTTCGCGAAGTCGCCGAACTGCGCCTCCCACATGACGAGGGCGTCGGCCCGCTCGACCGAATAGCCGTATTCGAAGCCCATCGCCGCGTACTCAGAGAGCAGCGAGTCGTAGACCCAGAACCGCGCCTGGTTCTCGGCGAGGTTCTGCAGCGGCAGCCACTCCTGACCGTTCGCCCGGTCGTGCAGCACCGCGTGGCGCTGCACGAAGGTGCCGCGGCGCGTGTCCTGACCCGCGAGGCGCACCGGGGTGCCCTCGAGCAGGAGCGAGCCGAGGGCGAGCAGCTCGCCGAAGCCCCAGTCGATCTTGCCGTTGCGGCTCATGTCGAGGCGCTTCGTCAGGAGCTGCTGGATCTTCGGGTGCACGGTGAAGCCCGCGGGCTTGTTGTTGAAGGCGTCGCCGATGGCGTGCACGACCTCGGTCGAGACACCCGTGGTCTCGAGCTCGCCCGCGACGGGCTCGTCGGGCGTGACCGACTCGGTCGCGCCGATGATCGGGATCGCCCCGGTCTGTGCGGCGTGCGTCTCGGCGAAGGCCCGCTCGAGGCGGTCTTGGAAGTCGCGGTGCGCGTCTTCGTACTCGGCCTCGGTGATGTCGCCGCGGCCGACGAGGGCCTCGGTGTAGAGCTTGCGCACCGAACGCTTGGCCTCGATGAGGTTGTACATGAGGGGCTGGGTCATCGAGGGGTCGTCGCCCTCGTTGTGGCCGCGGCGGCGGAAGCAGACGAGGTCGATGACGACGTCGCGCTTGAACTCCTGGCGGTAGCGGAACGCGAGCTCGGCCACCCGCACGACGGCTTCGGGGTCGTCGCCGTTCACGTGGAAGATCGGGGCCTGGATCGTCTTCGCGACATCCGTCGAGTAGATCGACGAACGGGCGTCGCCCGGCACCGTCGTGAAGCCGACCTGGTTGTTGATGTTGACGTGGATCGTGCCGCCCGTGCGGTAGCCGCGGAGCTGCGACATCTGCATGGTCTCGAGCACGACGCCCTGACCGGCCATCGCCGCGTCGCCGTGCACGAGGATCGGCAGGGTCGAGAAGGTGCCGATCGGCTTACGGTCTTGCTTGGCGCGCACGATGCCCTCGAGCACGCCGTCGACGGCCTCGAGGTGCGAGGGGTTGGCCGCGAGCGAGACCGGCACCTGGTGCCCGTCGTCGGCGGTGAAGGTGCCCTGCGTGCCGAGGTGGTACTTGACGTCGCCCGAGCCCGAGAAGCCCTTGGCCTGCTGCTGGCCCTCGAACTCGCGGAACACCTGACCGTAGGTCTTGCCCGCGATGTTGGTGAGCACGTTGAGCCGCCCGCGGTGCGCCATGCCGATGGCGACCTCGTCGAGGCCCTCTTTCGCTGCGCCCTGCAGGATCTCGTCGAGCAGCGGGATGACGGACTCGCCGCCCTCGAGGCTGAAGCGCTTCTGGCCGACGTACTTCGTCTGCAGGAAGGTCTCGAACGCCTCGGCCTCGTTGAGCTTGCCGAGGATGCGCATCTGCTCGTCGTGCGTCGGCTTCTCGTAGCTGCGCTCGACCTCGTTCTGGATCCACTTGCGCTGCACGGGGTCTTGGATGTGCATGTACTCGATGCCGATCGTGCGGCAGTACGAGTCGCGGAGCACGCCGAGGATGTCGCGGAGCTTGGCGGTGCGCGTGTCGCCGAAGCCGCCCGTGACGAACTCGCGGTCGAGATCCCAGAAGGTCAGGCCGTGGGTGGCGATGTCGAGGTCGGGGTGCGAGCGCTGCACGTACTCGAGCGGGTCGATGTCGGCCATCAGGTGGCCGCGCACGCGGAACGCGTTGATGAGCTCTTGCACGCGGGCCGTCTTGTCGATCGCACTCGCGATGTCGACCGAGATGTCGGGCGCCCAGCGGATCGGCTCGTAGGGAAGTCGCAGCGCGGCGAACAGGGTCTCGTAGAAGCCGCGCTGGCCGATGAGCAGCTCGTGGACCTTCTTCAGGAACTCGCCCGAGCCGGCGCCCTGGATGACGCGGTGGTCGTAGGTCGAGGTCAGCGTGATCGTCTTGCCGATCGCGAGGTTCGCGAGGGTCTTCTCGGACGAACCCTGGAACTCGGCGGGGTACTCGAGGGCGCCGGCGCCGATGATGCAGCCCTGGCCCTTCATGAGGCGGGGCACCGAGTGCACGGTGCCGATGCCGCCGGGGTTCGTGAGCGAGATCGTGGCGCCCGAGAAGTCGTCGGCCTTGAGCTTGTTCTGGCGGGCGCGCTGCACGAGGTCTTCGTAGGCCGCGAGGTACTCGTTGAAGGTCAACGTCTCGGCGCGCTTGATGGCGGGGACGAGCAGGGCGCGGGTGCCGTCGGGCTTGGGGATGTCGATCGCGATGCCGAGGCCGATGTGGGCGGGCTTGACGAGGCTCGGCTTGCCGTCGACCTCGGAGTAGTAGACGTTCTGGCTCGGGAACTCTTTGAGCGCCTGGATGAGCGCCCAGCCGATGAGGTGGGTGAACGAGATCTTGCCGCCGCGCGAACGCCGCAGGTGGTTGTTGATCACGATGCGGTTGTCGATCATGAGCTTCGCCGGGATCGTGCGGACGCTCGTGGCGGTCGGCACGGTGAGCGAGGCGTCCATGTTGGCGGCGAGCGCCTTCGGCATGCCCTTGAGCGTGACGATCTCGTCTTCCTGCACGGCCTCGCCGTCGGCGACGACGGGCTGCGGGCTCGTGACGGGCACGTCGGCCGGCACGGGCTGCGTGCGCGGCGCCACCGAGGTGGTGCGAGCGGCCGGGGTCTGGCCGATGACGGGAACGGGCGCCGTCGAGGGCGCCGTGGGCGACGGGGCTGCAGGCGACGGGGCGGCGGGCTCCGCTGCGGGTGCGGCGGGCCCTGCGGGTGCGGTTGGCGCTGGCGCTGCGGTCGGAGCGGATGCCGCGGCATCCGTCGCCGGTGCGATGGCCGAGGGATCGCCGCCCTCGGTCTTCACCTGACGGTAGTGCTCGAGCACCGGCCACCACGTCTTGTCGACCGATTGGGGATCGACGAGGAACTTCTCGTACATCTCGTCGACGAGCCACTCGTTGGCTCCGTATTCACCCGACGTCGTCTCGTCGGATCCCGACCCGGTCAATTGGCTCGACACAGCCTCTCGCCCACTCTCTCCGTTGATGCTGGAATTACCGCCTCCCAGCCTAATCCCCAATATCGCGGGCGAGAGCACCCGCGCGCCGCCGGCGGGGCGGCGGTAGCGTGGCGGCATGGAGTTCTACCGGACGACACCCAGCCACGACCTGACCTACTCCGACGTGTTCCTCGTGCCGAGCCGGTCGGGCGTGACCAGCAGGCTCGACGTCTCGCTCGCGCCCGACGACGGGTCGGGCGGCTCGATTCCGATCGTCTCGTCGAACATGAACTCGATCACCGGCCCGCGGCTCGCGGCCGCGCTCGCCCGACGCGGCGGGCTCGGCGTGCTGCCGCAGGACCTGCACCTGCAGGACCTCGACGCGGCGATCCGTTCGGTGAAGTCGCAGTCGGCGCGTTTCGACACCCCGCATGACTTCAGTCCGGATGCCTCGGCCGCCGATGCCCTCGAGGTGCTGCCGCCCGTGGCGGGCCACGGCATCGTGCTGCACGACTCGAGCGGCGTCTACGCCGGCTGCATCCCCGCAGACCGGCTCGCGACCGCGCTGCCCGACGCGCGCCTCGGCGACCTCGTGCACGGCGGTCTCGCCTCGCTCGACGCCGACGACGTGTCGACGCCGCGCCGGGCGTTCGACCTCATGGTCGAGGCCGAGCTCGACTTCGCCCCCGTGCTCGAGCATGGGCGGGTCGTCGGCACGCTCAGCCGCAAGAGCGCGCTGCGCGGCACGATCTACGAGCCGAACGTCGACGCCGACGGGCGCTTGCGCGTCGCGGCCGCGATCGGCATCAACGGCGATGTCGCGGCGAAGGCGACGGCGCTCGCCGCCGCCGGCGTCGACATGCTCGTGATCGACACGGCGCACGGGCATCAGGAGGGCATGCTGCGTGCCGTCTCGATCGTGCGCGACCTCGGCCTCGGCCTGCCGATCGTCGCCGGCAACGTCGTGACCGCGAGCGCCGTCGCCGACCTCGTCGACGCGGGCGCCGACGTGCTGAAGGTCGGCGTCGGGCCCGGCGCCATGTGCACCACCCGCATGATGACCGCCGTAGGGCGACCCCAGTTCTCGGCCGTGCTCGAGACGGCGGAGGCGGCGCGCGAACTCGGCGCCGCGGTCTGGGCCGACGGTGGCGTGCGCTACCCCCGCGACGTCGCCCTCGCACTCGCGGCCGGCGCGGCCTCGGTCATGATCGGTTCGTGGTTCGCCGGCACGATCGAGGCGCCGGGCGCACTGCGCCACGATGCATCCGGTCGCCTCTTCAAAGAGAGCTGGGGCATGGCCTCGACCAAGGCTGTGCGCGAGCGCTTCGACCGGCTCTCGCCCTACGAGCTCGCGCGCAAAGAGCTCTTCGCCGAGGGTATCTCGTCGTCGGCGATCGCCCTCGACCCGCTGCGGCCGTCGATCGAGGACCTGCTCGACATGATCACGGCCGGCGTGCGCAGCTCGTTCACCTACGCGGGGGCGCGCACGCTCGAGGAGTTCCGCGAACGTGCGCTCGTCGGCATCCAGTCGGCGGCGGGGTACGAAGAGGGAAAGGCGCTCCCCGTCAGCTGGTGAGCGCGCCGATATACTGGGGTGACAATGGACGAGCCTCCTTCTGCCACTGCCCCCGGTCATAGACCCCCGCCCGTGACTGCTCGCGGAGGCGACGATGTCTGAGTGGATCCTCCTCGGCATCGGACTCCTCCTCACGATCGGCACGGGCTTGTTCGTCGCCAGTGAGTTCGCGCTCGTCAACCTCGACCGGGCCGACCTCGAAGCTCGGCGTGCGCGAGGTGAGACGAAGCTCGGCCTCACCATCTCGGCGCTGAAGATCACCTCGACGCACCTGTCGAGCGCCCAGCTCGGCATCACGTTGACGACTCTGCTCACGGGCTACACGATGGAGCCGGCGATCTCGTCGCTGCTCGCCGGCCCGCTCACCGCGATCGGTCTGCCCGAGGCGTTCGTGCGCCCGGTCGGTACGATCACGGCGATCGTCGTGGCCACGCTGCTGTCGATGGTGCTCGGCGAGCTCGTGCCGAAGAACTTCGCGCTCGCCCTGCCGATCGTGACGGCGAAGTTCGTGATGCCGTTCCAGACGGCGTTCACGTGGGTGTTCCGGCCCGCGATCACTTTGCTGAACGGCAGCGCCAACGGCCTGCTGCGTGCGGTCGGCATCGAACCGAAGGAAGAACTGTCGGGGGCGCGCTCGGCCGAAGAGCTCTCGTCGCTCGTGCGCCGCTCGGCGAGCGCCGGTCTGCTCGAACAGGACACTGCGACCCTGCTCGGCCGCACCCTGCGCTTCGCCGACCACGACGCCTCCGACGTGATGACGCCGCGCCCCGCGGTGGCCGCCGTGCAGCGCCAGGAGCCCGCCGAGGCCGTCCTCGAACTCGCGCGCACGACGGGCTACTCGCGCTTCCCGGTGTACGACGAGAACCTCGACGACGTCGTCGGCCTCGTGCATGTGAAGCAGGCCGTGGCCGTTCCGCGAGAGAAGCGGAGCGAAGTGCCGGCGTCGGCGCTGCAATCCGACGCGCTTCGCGTGCCCGAGACCATGAAGCTCGACACGCTGCTGGGCGAACTGCGCGGCCGCGGCTACCAGATGGCCGTCGTCGTCGACGAGTACGGCGGCACGGCCGGCGTCGCGACCCTTGAAGACCTCGTCGAAGAACTCGTCGGCGAGGTCTCCGACGAGCACGACCGCACACGCGCGGGCGTCGTGCGTCGCGGCGACCAGGTGAGCTTCCCCGGAATACTGCGACCCGACGAATTGCTCGAGCGCACCGGCATCCGCGTGCCTGAGAACGGAGACTACGAGACCGTGGCCGGATTCGTCATGGCCGAGCTCGGGCGACTGCCCGTGGTCGGCGACGAGGTGCTCATCGACGAGGGCACGCTCGTCGTGCAGCGACTCGACGGGCGGCGCATCGACCGCGTGCGATTCGTGCCGAACCCGCCGCCCGAAGCCGACGACCTCGACGGAGGGCAGCGATGAGCGACTGGGCCGGCATCGCCTGGCTGATCGTGCTGCTCATCGCCAACGCCTTCTTCGTCGGCGCGGAGTTCGCCGTCATCTCGGCGCGGCGCTCGCAGATCGAGCCCCTCGCCGAGCAGGGCAAGCGCAGCGCCAAGACGGCGCTCTGGGCGATGGAACACGCGACGCTCATGCTCGCGATGAGCCAGCTCGGCATCACGATCTGCTCGCTGCTGATCTTGAACGTGTCGGAACCGGCGATCCACCACCTGCTCGAGGTACCGCTGCACCTCACAGGCTGGTCGCCAGAGGTCGTCGCCACGATCGCCTTCATCGTGACGCTCGTGCTCGTCTCGTACCTGCACGTCGTGTTCGGCGAGATGGTGCCGAAGAACCTCTCGTTCTCGGTGCCCGACCGCGCCGTGCTGCTGCTCGCGCCGCCGCTCGTGTTCATCGCCCGCATCTTCACGCCCATCATCGTCGCGCTGAACGCGACGGCCAACGGCGTGCTGCGCCTCTTCGGCGTCGAGCCGAAGAGCGAGGCGGCCTCGACCTTCACGCTCGAAGAGGTGCAGACGATCGTCGACCAGTCGCGTCGCGAGGGCGTGCTCGACGACGCCAGCGGCACACTGACGGCGGCGTTCGAGTTCACCACCAAGCGGGTGCAGGATGTCGCGGTGCCGCTCGATGCCCTCGTCAGCCTGCCGCCAGCGGCGACGCCCGCCGACGTCGAGCGGGCGGTGGCCCGACGCGGATTCTCGCGCTACCCGATCCTCGACGAATCGGGCGACCCCGAGGGGTACGTGCACTTGAAAGACGTCATCGACCTCGACGACGACGAGTTCGACGACCCGATCCCCGCCAAGCGCGTGCGGCGTCTCGTGTCGATCTACGCCGGCACCGACCTCGAGGACGCCCTGTCGACGATGCGGCGCCTCGGTACCCACGTGGCGCGGGCGTTCGACGAGAACGGTGCGACGACCGGCGTGATCTTCCTCGAGGACATCATCGAAGAGCTCGTCGGCGAGGTGCAGGACGCGACCCGCCGGGGGTGAGGCGGGCAGGCGCACACGGGCTGGTGCGAAGCGGGCGGTACGGGGTCGTCGGGCGAGCCGCCGGGGTCAAGCGGCCAGTCGTTCTTCGTGGGGGTGCGGTCGCCCCGGCACGGTCGTAGAATCGCGCCGACCCGAGAATTCGAGGAAACATCATGTTCGACAAACTCATGGCGACGGCCGTCCTCCCCGCATCCGATCTCGGCCGAGCCAAGGCCTGGTGGCACGACGTGCTCGATCGCGACCCCGTGTACGACGACATGGAGGGCGAGGCGCTGTTCTACGACATCGGCGGTGTGATCGTCATGGTCTATCGCACCGACTTCGCCGGCACGGCGCAGAACACCGCGTTCAACCTCATGACCGACGACCTCGACCGCGACATGACCGCGCTGCGCACGCACGGCGTCGTGTTCGAGGACTACGACCTGCCGGGCCTGAAGACCGTCGACGGCGTCGCCGAGCTCGGCACCGATCGCAGTGCCTGGTTCACCGACAGCGAGGGCAACATCTTCGCCATCGGCCAGTTCGCTCCCGAACGCATGGAACAGGCCATGCGGATGCGGCGGGCGTCGTCGGGGTCGGCCTGATCGCGGCGTGAGTTCGGCGCCGTGATCGCGGCGGGGTGACGGCGGGGTGACGGCGGGGTGACCGCGGCGGTTCGGCCGCGGCACCGAGGCAGCGCTCAGGCGGCGAGGTCGCGAAGCCACGACTCGAGCGTCGCGGCATCCGTGAAGACGTGCCCGTCGCCTCCCACGGCCTTGGCACCCTCGACGTTCTCGGCCTTGTTGTCGATGAACACGAGATCGGATGCCTCGATGCCGAGTTCGTCGATGACGTGCTCGTAGATCGCCGCGTCGGGCTTGACGAGTTCGAGTTCACCGCTCACGAACACGCGCTCGAAGAGCGGCGCGAACGAGCCGTGTCGGAGCCAGCCCGAGAAATCGGCTCCGGCGTTCGAGAGGAGTGCGAGTCTGGTGCCGCCGGCGGCGAGGGCGTAGAGCACGCCGAGTGTGCCGGGGTCGACCGAGAGCCAGCCGCGATGGTCGAGCGCCCACAGTTCGTGCGCGTCGATCGCGTTCCAGTCGGCACCGAGGTCGGCTGAGATCGCGTGCCAGTAGTCGGCGATCGACGTCGTGCCCCGGTCGAGCCCGCTGCGGTGCGCCCAGTAGGCGCGCCAGAACGCCTCGGCGTACCCGTTCGCGCCGGCACGCTCGACGAGCGCGGCACGGTCGGCGGCCGTCGGTTCGCGCGAGATGACCTCGCCGTAGTCGAAGACGACGACGCGAGGAGCCAGGCTGATCGGTGCGGGGAGTGTCGAAGGCATCCCACTCAACCTATCGTTGGAGCATGGAGACGTCGTGGCAGGAGTGGACCGCGTCTGACGCGGCGAAATGGATCGTCGCACCGGAAGCGGATGACGACAAGTACTCGCGCGGTGTCCTCGGCATCGTGGCGGGCTCGCCCGAGTACCCCGGCGCCGCAGTGATGTCGGTCGAAGCCGCACATCGCACGGGACTCGGCATGGTGCGCTACACCGGGCCGCGAGCGGTGCGCACGGCGGTGCTCGCGCGGCGCCCCGAGACCGTCACGGCGCCCGGCCGCGTGCAGGCGTGGCTCATCGGCTCGGGCATCGACGCCGAGCGGCGCTCGTTCATGCTGCTCGGCGACCTGCAGGGCGCGCTCGCCTCGGGTCTGCCGGTCGTGCTCGACGCGGGAGCGCTCGACCTCGTGGGCACGCACACCGCACCGACGGTCATCACGCCGCACACGCGCGAGCTCGCGGTGCTGCTCGCCTCGCGCGGCATCGAGACGAGCATCGCCGAGGTGCGCGAGGCACCGGCCGAGTGGGCGCAGCGGGCGGCCCGCGAGCTCGGCGTCGCCGTGCTGCTGAAGGGTGCCGTGACCCACGTCTGCGACCCCGAGGGCGGTCGCCACACGATCACGGCGCCGACGCACTGGCTCGCCTCCGCGGGCACGGGCGATGTGCTCGGCGGAATCCTCGGCGCGCTCGTGGCCACGCATCACGAACGACTCGCGACCGACGCAGAGGTGCTCACCTCGCTCGCGGCGACGGCCGCGTGGATGCACGGTGAGGCCGCGCGGCGGGCCACCGAGGCGTTCGACGGCGGGCCCATCACGGCACTCGACATCACGGCGCAGTTGCCGCGCGTCGTCGGAGCACTGCTCGCGCGCTGAGCTGCGAGTGGCCAGGGTGCGAACGCCACCTCGTGCCACGCGGCGAGCGCGTGGCGGATTGTGACGCTCGCTCGGCCCGTCGGTGCGGCTAGGCTCGTCGCCATGACGGACGACGATGGGCGCGAGGCATCCGCTCATCGCCTTCGCCGGCTGCTCGGCACGCGCGCCGCGCTCTGGACCGGCTTCGCACTCGTGCACGCCGCGCTCATCGTGCTGAACCTGACCGCACAGGGCTATCCGCTCGGCGACGTCACGGCGGTGTACCGGTTGTGGGCCGAGAACGCCGCGCACGGCTGGCTGCGCATGGGCATCGACGCGCCGTGGGTGTACCCGATCCTGGCCTTCGCGCCGATGGCCGCGGCGCTCGCCTTCGGCTCGGCGCTGTATGCGGAGACCTGGCTCGCGATCGTCACGGTGCTGAACGCGATCGCGTTCGGCGTGCTCATCGGCCGCGCGAGGCTGTCGCGCCCGCGACGCATCGCGGCATGGTGGTGGCTCGGGTTCCTCGCACTGCTCGGCCCGATCGCGTTCGGCCGTATCGACGCGATCACGGTGCCGTTCGCGATCACCGGCCTGCTGTGGGCGGCCGGCCGGCCGCGCGTCGCCGCAGTGCTGCTCACGGTCGGCGCGTGGATCAAGGTCTGGCCCGCCGCACTCGTGGCCGCACTCGTGATCGCCGCGCGCCGACGCCTCGAAGTGCTCACCGTGGCGCTCTCGCTCAGCCTCGGGATCCTCGGCGTGAGCCTGCTCGCCGGCGCCGGCTCGAACGCGATCGGCTTCATCGCCGAACAGGCGGGGCGAGGGTTGCAGATCGAGGCGCCGCTCGCGGTTGCCTGGCTCTGGCAGATCGTGGCGGGTTCGACGTCGGTGCACATCGTCTACGACCGGCAGATCCTCACCTTCCAGATCCAGGGGCCCGGTGCGGATGCCGCGGCTGCCCTCACGACCCCGATCATGGCGCTCGGGGTGCTCGTCGTCGTCGCCCTCGGCATCCGCGCCGCGCGTCGGGGCGCCGCCTTCGGACGGCTGCTGCCGCCCCTCGCACTGTCGTTCGTGGTCGTGCTCATGCTCGCGAACAAGGTGGGGTCGCCGCAGTTCGTGACGTGGCTCGCCGCTCCCGTCGTGCTCGGCCTCGTCTTCCGCCCGGCCCGGTTCGTCGTGCCGGCGTTCGTGGCCGGGGCGATCGCGCTCATGACGCACATCATCTACCCGTACTGGTACGGGTGGCTGCTGGCGGCCGACCCGGCTTTCGTGTTCCTGCTGACGGTCAAGTCGGTGCTGCTCGTGGTGCTGCTCGCGTGGTGTGTGCGTGCGATCTGGCGGCTCGGGTCGCCGCGGTCGCCGCGGTCGCTCGTGCACGAGGCCGGTGCCGATGACGAGGCCGGTGCCGTTGACGAGGCCGGTGCCGTTCGCAGCACAATGGATTCCGACGACCACTGAAGGAGACGAACATGCTGGTGGCATTCTCAGTCGCGCCGAGCGGCACGGGCAGAAGCGACGGTTCGGTGCACGACGCCGTCGCCGCGGCGGTGGAGATCGTGCGGGCGTCGGGCCTGCCGAACCGCACCGACGCGATGTTCACGACGATCGAAGGGGAGTGGGGCGAGGTCTTCGACGTCGTGCGGCGCGCCACCGAGGCGGTCGGCGAATACGGGTCGCGCGTCTCGCTCGTGCTGAAGGCCGACATCCGGCCGGGATACGTCGGCGAGCTCGACGGCAAGCTCGAGCGCCTCGAGACCGCGATCGACGGACTCGACGCCGCACCCCACACCCCTTCCTGAATCACGTTCGCACAGCGCAATAGGAGCATCGAATCGATTCGAGTCTGTGCGAGAATCGGTGGGTGACCCACCCCATCGACGGGCCGACGACACTGTCGCCGGCCCGAGTTCGTTTCGCGCTCCTCGCGCTCGCCCTCGGCGGCTTCGGCATCGGCTCGACCGAGTTCGTCGCGATGGGACTGCTGCCGAACATCGCGACCGACCTGCTGCCCGAGCTCGCGGCGCAATCGCCCGACGAGGCGAACGCGAACGCCGGCTGGCTCATCTCGGCCTACGCCCTCGGCGTCGTCGTCGGCGCGCCCACGATCGCCGCCGCTGCGGCGCGCTGGCCGCGCAAGCGCCTGCTGCTCGCCCTGATCACGGCGTTCACGCTCGGCACGATCGCCTCGGCGGTGCTGCCGAGCTTCGAGCTCGTGCTCGTCGCACGGTTCGTCTCGGCGCTGCCGCACGGCGCCTACTTCGGCATCGCCTCGCTCGTCGCTGCGAGCCTCATGGGCCCCGGCAAGCGTGCACGCGGCGTCGCGCTCGTGCTCTCGGGGCTCACGATCGCGAACGTGATCGGCGTGCCCGCCATCACCTGGCTCGGCCAGCTCGCGGGCTGGCGCATCGCCTACCTGGCCGTGGCGGCGATCTTCGCCCTGACCTTCGTCGCGGTGCTCGCCGCCGTGCCGTGGCAGGCGGGGGACCCGGGTGCGACCATGAAGCGCGAGCTGCGCGCCTTCGGCCGCGCCCAGGTGTGGTTCGCCCTCGGCATCGGCGCGGTCGGCTTCGGCGGCCTCTTCGCGGTCTACAGCTATGTCGCGCCGCTCGCCACCGAGGTGACCGGACTGCCGGAGGCGCTCGTGCCCGTCGTACTCGTCGCGATCGGCGTCGGCATGACGATCGGCAACCTGGCGGGCGGGCGTCTCGCCGACTGGAGCGTGCGCCGATCGATGTACCTGTTCTTCGCCGCGCTCGCCGCCGCGCTCGTGCTGCTCGGCTTCACCGCGTCGAGCCCGGTCGGCCTGATCGCCGGCGTATTGCTTGTGGGCGCGGCATCCGCTGCGCTGTCACCGACCATTCAGGCACGGCTGATGGATGTCGCGCGCGACAGCCAATCGATCGCCGCGGCTCTGAACCACTCGGCGCTGAACATCGGCAACAGCCTGGGCGCGCTGTTCGGCGGTCTCGCGATCGCCGGCGGTCTCGGCTACGTCGCCCCGATCTGGATCGGCCTGCTGCTGACGGCCGCGGGGGCGCTGCTCGCGGTGATCTCGTTCGCACTCGACCGGCGTCGCGTGCTGCGCGGGGTGCCGGTGCCGTACGCGACCGGTGCGATGCACGCCGTCGAGGCGTGACGCCGGATCGCGGCAGCCGTGCCGCTCAGTCGGACTGCAGCCGTGCCGCTCAGTCGGACTGCAGCAGGATGCCGTCGAGGATCGCGCGCTTGCGCAGCGCGACCTTCGTGCCCACGTCGTACCCCGACGCACGGTACTTCTCGCGGATGCGCTTGAGATAGCTCTTCGCCGTCTCTTCCGAGATGCCGAGCTGGAAGGCCACGGCCTTGACCGGCTGACCGGCGCCGTAGAGCGCCATCACGCGGCGCTCCTGCGCCGAGAGCTTCGGAGCGGAGCCCTCTTCGCTGAGCGCGAGCTCGAGTTCGGGTGTGAGGTAGGCCTCGCCGATGCGGGCGGCACGGATCGCCTCGATGATCGTCTCGACGGGCTCGGACTTCACGAGGTAGCCGAGTGCGCCGGAACCGAGCGCCTCGCGCACGACCGTCGGCTCGGAGTAGGTGCTCATGAGCATCGTCTGCACCCCGGCCGACTTCAGCATCGAGAGCTTCAGCGAAATGGGGATGTTGTCGCGCAGGTCGAGGTCGAGCAGGACGACGTCGACGGGGAATTCGGGATGGGCGAGGAGTTCGGACCACGAAGGCACCGCCGCGAGCAGTTCGATGTCGGGCGCCGCAGTGCGGATCCACTCGGAGAGCGCACCCAGGAGCATGCGGTGATCGTCGACGATCGCCAGACGGATCGGTGGAACGGTCTCAGCCATCAGCTTCCCCTTTGCCTGGCCGCCCCGCGGGCGGCCATACCGCCTGCCGGGGCGTTCGGGTCGACCCGGCAGTCGATATCGATCCGGAATGTTTCGTGCCCCGAAACGACATCGTGTGTACCGACTGTACCGAGTGCATCCCACGTTGCGGGATCGACGCGGCGTTGAACGACGCCGGAAACCTCGATCGAGAGTTGCACATCGGGTGATTTCGGGTGGGCCGCGTCGTCGGGTTCACGACAGGTGACGTGTGCAGCCAGCTCGGCGGAACCCTTCGACTGCTCGCCGACGAGGAACCACAGCGCGAGCAGCAGCCCGTCGCGCTGGTCGGGCGCGAGCAGACCGGCCAGGCCGCCGGGATCGTCGACGGTGACGCGGTTGCTGAGATAGGCGGACTCGGTCACCGCGTGCCTGAGCCAGGTGTCGTTGCGGCCCTCGATGAGACGAACGCGCAGTCGGGCCGCCAGGTCGCCGGCGCGTGCGGCGGCCTCGTCGGGCAGCGGGATCGCGATACGCCCCGAGCCGACGTCGTCGAGCAGCGACTCGGCGTCGAAGTCGAGCCGGGCGAGTTCTTCGGATGCACGCATGCCCACCGCCGTGCGCGGCGTGGCGACGGTGCTCTGCACGAGCGAGAGGTCGAGTTCGCGCCGCACGAGTCGTCGGAACCCGTCGATCGCGAGCACGGCCACGAGCATCGGCAGTACAGCGGATGCCGCGACCGTCAGTCCGGTCACGGTGTAATGCCCGGCCGTGGGGATCTGCACGAGCGCCGAGGCGGCGATCACGGCGCCGATCGCGCACGCGACGAGGAACGGGATGCGCGTGCCCCTGATCGCCGCCACCGGCATCAGAACTGCAGCCGCCGCCGCAGCAGCGGTCGGCGTCACCCCGACGTACAGCAGCCCCGCCGTCGCCGACAGGTCGAGCCATACCGGTGCGATGAGCGCGATGAGCAGCACGACGTAGAGCACATCGGGCAGCGGCGCGTTGCGCGAAATCAGGCGCGAGACGACGCCCACGCCGACGACGGCGACGAGGGCGAGCCAGGCCGGCCACGGCCCGGGCCCGGGTGGGAAGAGCGGGGCGATCGTCAGCGCGTGCGCGAGGTGGCCGACGATGATCAGCCCCGAGGCGATCGTGATGCCGATCGCCAGGCGGCGACCGCCGTGGCTGTCGCGCACGTCGCCGGCCGCGCGCGCCGACCGGGCCGGCCGGCGGAACTGGCGGCCGATCGTGTTCGCGGGCAGCGGGGGCTCGCTCATGGTTTCGGCACCTCGAGCATCACGGTCGTGCCCGACCCGGGGGAGGAGAAGATGCGCGCGCGCCCGCCGACCGTGCTCAGACGGCCGACCACCGACTCCGCGTAGCCGAGCCGCGCACCGTCGACCGCATCCGGTTCGAAGCCCGAGCCCGCGTCGGTCACCATCGCCCGCACCGTGCGCTCGTCGTCGCTCACCGTGACATCGGCCTCGGTGACGCCCGCGTGCCTGCGCACGTTCTCGAGGCATTCGCCGAGCGCGCCGAGGAGCGCGTCGAGCGTGTCGCGCGGCAACGTGAGCCGGCCGGTGCCGTGCCAGTTGACGTCGAGCCCCATGCGTGCGAATCGCAACCGCACCGACTCGAAGGTCATGCCGAGACTGTCGTCGTCGGACTCGGGCGAGAACACCGCGGTCGAGCCGCGGTCGAGCGGCGCCCCGAGACGCAACTGCTTGAGCAGACGGGCGTCGTCGCCGGCCTGCTGCCGGAGCGCGCCGGCCCCGACCCCGACTCCCGAGTGCGCGAGCAGGCTGAGCGTGGCGAGCACGGTGTCGTGCAGCACGCGCGCATCTTGGCGCTGCTGGGACTCGAGTTCGCTCGCGAGCCGCTCGGCCTCGTGCGCGCGGCCGACCTCGTCGATGCGTTCGGATGCCGCGGCGATCGCTCGATCGAGCCAGATGCCGATCGCGGAGTTGGACGACCAGCCCATGAGGGCGCCGATCGCCACGGTCGCCCCGACATGGCCCGTCACCGCGACGACGCCGATGGCGATGAGGGTCGCTGCGACGAGGCCGAGCACGATGAAGGGGCCGTCGGGTCGCACGATGAGCGTGATCGCGACCGACGCGGCCGTGACCGACGCCGAGACGGCCATCGCCGCAGAGGCGACGGGGTCGATCACGGGCGCCGCCCCGAGCACGCTGATGAGTGCGATCGAGCAGGCCACCGCGGCCACTGCCGGCGGTACGGCGCCGCGGGCGGTGTGCAGCACGATGAAGACGCCCGCCCCGAGGCTGAGCAGTGCGGCGAGCGCGATCTCGAGGCCCGTCGACGCCCCGGGCACGAGCAGGCACGCGAACGCACCGACGGTGCCGCTCAGTCCGGCGACCCTCGCGAGCCTTCGGAGCAACCGGTCGCGCTCTTTGTGGATGCGCTTCATGACACCGCCTCGATGTGATCGATGCGCCCTGGTACCGGCGCCGTCACCCTCGAAGGGTATCGGAGTCGGAGGCCCTTGCGGGAGAACCGGGCGGGGCGGAGTTCTGCGACCACCTGCCAGGAGTTCTGCAACGACCTGCCAGGAGTTCTGCAACGACCTGCCAGGAGCTCTGCGACCACCGGTCAATCGGCGAGCAACTCGCCGATCGCCGCAGCGATCGCGTCGTCTTCGATGAGGAAGGCGTCGTGGCCGTACTCGGAGGAGACGACGACGGGCGAGTCGCCGTGCACGCTGCCCCGAAGAGCGGCTGCGATCGCCCGCTGGCCGCTGAGCGGGAAGTAGCGGTCGCTGTCGATGCCGAGCACCAGACTGCGCGCCTCGACGCGTGCGAGCGCCGCCTCGACGCCGCCGCGGCCGCGCCCGATGTCGTGCGAGTTCATCGATTCGGTCAGCACGATGTAGCTGTTCGCGTCGAAGCGGCGGGTGAACTTGTTGCCGTGGAAGTCGAGGTACGACTCGACGGCGAAACGGCCCTCGCCGCCGAGCGGGTCGAGGCCCGACTGCCAGCTGCGATCGAAACGCTGGTCGAGTTCGGCCGCCGTGCGGTAGTTCAGCATCGCCATGCGTCGGGCGAGCGCGAGACCGCGCGTCGGGCCGTCGCCGTCGGGGGCGTCGTAGTACTCCCCGCCGCGGAACGCCGGGTCGGTGCGGATCGCCTCGATCTGCACCGAGTTCAGCGCGATCTGGTCGGCCGAGGTCGCAGCGGGGGCGGCGAGCACCGCGATGCGCTCGACGGCCGCGGGGGCCATGATCGCCCACTCCAGCACGTGCATGGCGCCCATGGAGCCGCCGACGACGGCGGCGAACCGTTCGATGCCGAGTTCGCGCGCGAACGCGATCTGGGCGCGCACCTGGTCGCGGATCGTGAGGAACGGGAAGCGCACGCCCCACTCGGCACGGTCGGGCGCGAGTGAAGCCGGGCCCGTGGAGCCCTGGCACCCGCCGAGCACGTTCGGCGCCACGACGAACCAGCGGTCGGTGTCGATCGCGAGGCCGGGGCCGACGATGCCGGGCCACCAGCCCGAACTCGGATGCGCGGGGCCGGCCGGGCCGACCACATGACTGTCGCCGGTCAGCGCGTGCAGCACGAGGATCGCGTTGTCGCGCGCGGGCGAGAGCGTGCCCCACTGCTCGTAGGCGATGCGCGCCGAGGGCAGCACCCGACCCGACTCGAGCTGCAGATCGCCGATGGCCGCGAAACGGCGGTCGCCGATCGCGTCGCCCTCGCGCCAGGCGCCCGTCGCCGGCGCGCGGCCGGCGAGGGTCGCTGCGCGCGCCTCGGTGACGATGCTCGCGGGCACCGCGTCGGCCGTCGTCTGCCAGTCCATGCTTCGATTCTCCCGGAGAGCCGGGACCCGCCGCCGTTTGTTACGCCTCGCCCTGCCCCGGGGCGAGAACAGCGGATGCCGCGGGCCCGGCGTGGGCTCGCGG
>NZ_JBSHJY010000059.1:0-17245 GCF_053619715.1 Agromyces sp. NPDC055520
GCCCGGGCGCGGCATCCGTCATTTCGAAGATCCACAACGGAAAGGCGGTCACGACCGGTGAATACCGACCACATGAGACTCGAGCCACCCGTCATCGTCGTGATGGGCGTCTCCGGCGCCGGGAAGTCGACGATCGGCGCTCTGCTGGCCCGCGATCTCGACGTTCCGTTCGTCGATGCCGACGACCTGCACCCCCTGGCGAACGTCGAGAAGATGGCCTCGGGCGTCCCGCTCGACGACGACGATCGTCGACCGTGGCTCGAAGCGGTCGGGGCGGCCGTGGCCGAGGCCACCGACGCGGGAACCGGCATCGTCATGGCGTGCTCCGCCTTGAAGCGCCGCTATCGCGACATCATCCTCGAGCGTGCACCCGAGGTGCGATTCGTCCATCTCCACGGAACCCGCGACGTGCTCATCGCCCGTACCGAGGGGCGCTCGGGGCACTTCATGCCGGCAAGCCTGCTCGACTCGCAGCTCGCCGCGCTCGAGTCACTCGAGATCGACGAGCCCGGCATCGAGGTCGACATCGACCGCCCCGTGGCCCAGCTCCTCGCCGATACCGTGTCACGCCTCACTGAGGGCTCGCCATCGTCCGGTAGCACCGGAGCGTGAAGGTTCGGTTGCGGGCGAGAGAGCCGTCAACCGGTTGCCGCTCGTTGGTGCGCGAGGTCGGCCCGACGCAGACGCGGTCACGGCACAGCGCGGCATCCGCTAGACTTGGCGACTGTACTTCGGCGAGGGATGCCTCGCGGCCGATCTTCGGATCGACGGCGGCATCCGTGATCGACGCGGTGGAATCAGGCTTCACGGCTTTTCCTCACGCACCAGCGCATGTCAGATGCTGCGCGTTCGAGTCGAAACAACAGACACACGATCTGGGCCGAGTGAGCCCGCAAGGAGAACCATCATGGACGAAGACAACAAGGTCGTCGCAGACAACCGCGAATCGTTCGGCAAGGGCGCTGCCCGCAAGCTGCGCGTCACCGGCAAGATCCCCGCCGTCGTGTACGGCCACGGCACCGCCCCCCGTCACATCGCGCTGCCCGCCCACCAGGTCGGCCTGCTGCTGCGCAAGGCGAACGCCGTGCTCGACCTGCAGATCGACGGCAAGAGCCAGCTCGCCCTCGTGAAGGACGTGCAGAAGGACCCGGTGCGCCAGATCATCGAGCACCTCGACCTCATCGTCATCAAGCGCGGCGAAAAGGTCGAGGTCGAGGTGCCCGTGCACCTCGAGGGCGAGAGCGCCCCCGGCACGATCGCCGACCTCGACGCGCACACGCTGCGACTCCACGTCGAGGCGACGCACATCCCCGAGAACGTCGTCGTCAGCGTCGAGGGCCTCGAAGAGGGCACGCAGATCCACGCCGGCGCCATCGAGCTGCCCAAGGGTGCGACGCTCGCCGACGACCCCGAGCTGCTCATCATCAACGTGCACACGCCGCAGAAGGTCGACCTCGGTGAAGAGGCCGCTGAGGCCGCCGCCGAGGGCGAGGCGACCGAGGCTGCCGCCGAAGCCGCCGAAGCGGCCGCCGAGTAGCACTCGCGTCCTTCGCACCAAGCTCGAGGCCCCGCCTCCCGCACCCGGGTACGCTCGGATTGCGGGGTGCGGGGCTTCGGCCGTTCCACCCGCGCAGTTCGCGCTCGCCCGTTTCACTCATGCTCGGAGGCTCGATGGGAATCCTCGACCGCCTGCGCCCTCGCCGGAAGGACGACGACGCCATGCCCCAGAACACCTGGCTCGTGGTCGGCCTCGGCAACCCCGGCGCCCAGTACGCCGGCAACCGGCACAACGTCGGCCAGATGGTCGCCGATGAGCTCGCCGCGCGCATCGGCGCGACGTTCAAGAGCCACAAGACACCGTCGCGCGTTGCCGAGGGGTTCCTCCGCCCCGGCGGGCCGAAGCTCGTGATCGCCAAGCCCAACAGCTACATGAACATCTCGGGCGGGCCGGTCTCGGCGCTGCTCAAGTTCTATTCGCTCCCGCCCGAGCGGCTCATCGTCGTGCACGACGAACTCGACCTGCCCTTCGACACGGTGCGGCTCAAGCAGGGCGGCGGGCACGGCGGCCACAACGGCCTGCGAGACATTCAGAAGGCGACGGATGCTGCGCCGTTCCTGCGTGTCCGTGTCGGCATCGGCCGCCCGCCCGGACGTCAGGACCCGGCCGATTTCGTGCTCAAGGACTTCTCCGGGGCCGAGCGTCAGACCCTGCCGAACCTGCTGTCGGATGCCGCCGACGCCGTCGAGGCGGTCGCGAGCGACGGTCTCGTGGCGGCGCAGCAGCGGTTCCACGCACCGGACTGAGGGGGCAAGACCCGAGCGGGCTCCGCCCGGCCCTTCGGCTCAGATGAGCCCGCGGAGGAACTCCTCGGGCGAGAGCCCTTCGGCCTGCGCGCGAACGCGAAGGCGATCGAGCTCTTCGGTCGAGAGTTCGAGCCTGACGCTGTGCCAGGCCTCGGGCTCCTCGTCGAGGTTGAAGAGGGTGTCGTCGATGTCGTCGTCGACCACGTCATCGACGTCATCGACGGCGACGGCGGGAGCCGCGACATCCGCGGTACCGTCTTCGCAGGCGCCGCTCCATCCCGGCCCTGATGGAATCGCCCGACCGCGCTGGTAGGCCTCTGCGACCGCGCGGGCACGGGTGTCGGCCGCCTCGTTGAGGGGGTGCCCGATGTGGCCCTTGACCCACTCGAAGCGGTAGCGGCGGCCCGCGATCGCCTCGTCGATCTCTTGCAGGAGCTCGACGTTCATGACGGCCTTGCCGTCGGCCTTGCGCCAGCCCTTGCGCTTCCACCCCGGCATCCACTTCGTCACCGAGTTGATGACGTACTGGCTGTCGCACTGCACGAGCAGCTCGTCGTCGAGATGCGCCGTCGCGCGGAAGAGCTCGAGCACCGCCTTCAGCTCGCCCTGGTTGTTGGTCGCGTGCTTCCAGCCGCCGGCCGCCCAGCAGGAGTCGTCGACGTACCAGGCCCAGCCGGCGGGGCCGGGGTTTCCGAGGGCGGATCCGTCGGCGGCGGCGATGATCATTGCGAGGTGCCTCCTGGCGTTTCGTGTGCGGCGCCCATCGTATCGGGCGTCTCGCTTTCGGTCGGCCAGCGTGTCGGGGGCGCCGCGTAGACTCGACGGGTGAACCTCCAGGGCTTTCTCGCGGCGCTTTCGCGCGCCCAAACCGTCGACGCCGCGCTCGCCGAAGCCCAGAGGAACGCCGACTTCTCGGCACCTGCCGGGCTCGACGCGCCACTGCTCGCCGGCCTCGTACAGCGCCGAGCCGAGGCCGGCCTGCCGCCCGCGCTGCTCGCCGTCACCGCCACGAGCCGTGAGGGCGAGTCGCTGCGCGCCTCGCTCGCCCCGTACCTGCCCGATGCCGAGCTCATCGAGTTCCCGGCCTGGGAGACGCTGCCGCACGAGCGGCTGAGCCCGAGTGCCGAGACCGTCGGCCGTCGGCTGCATGCCCTGCGGCGCATGCACGACTGGGCGGAGGCCGGCTCGCGGCATCCGCTCGTGGTCGTCGCCTCGGTGCGCGCCGCGCTGCAGCCGCTCGCCGACAATCTCGCGTCGATCGACCCCGTCGAGCTCGTGACCGGCGGGCGCGGGTACAACCTCGCCGAGCTCGCCGTGCAACTCGTCGACCTCGCATATGCGCGCGTCGACATGGTCGCGCGGCGCGGTGAGTTCGCGGTGCGCGGCGGCATCCTCGACGTGTTCCCGCCGACGGCCGACCACCCCGTGCGTGTCGAGTTCTTCGGCGACGAGGTCGAAGAGCTGCGCGCGTTCTCGGTCGCCGATCAGCGCTCGCTGCCCGAGGTCGTCGAACGCGTTTCGCTGCCGCCGAGCCGCGAGCTGCTGCTCACCGAGCCCGTGCGACAGCGTGCGCGCGAGATGGTGCACGAGTTCCCGAGCCTCTCGGGCCTGCTCGAGAAGGTGTCCGAGGGCATCCCCGTCGAGGGCATGGAGTCGCTGGCCCCCGCCCTGCTCGAGCGGCTCGTGCCGCTCACGCACTACCTGCCGCGGGGCGCCGCCGTGGCGGTGCTCGAACCCGAGCGCGTCGCCGGCCGCGCGGTGAGCCTCGGCGAGACGAACCGCGAGTTCCTCGCCGCGGCGTGGAACGCGGCGACGGTCGGGGCCGCGGCGCCCATCGACCTCGCGGCGGGCGACTTCCTCACGGTTCGCGAGCTTCGGGATGCCGCGTTGTTCAGCGCCCCCGGCGAACCCGACCCCCAGCGCGTGTGGTGGAACTTCTCGGGCTTCGACATCGGCGACGCCGCCGAGGTCGTCGCGGCGGCCGGTGCCGATGCCGGCGCGACGGCCGAGTCGCAGCTGACGAGTGCCTCCACGACCGTGCGGCTCGCGGCCAACGCGATGCCGAGCTTCCAGGGCAACGTCGCCGGTGCCGTCGACCACGCCGCCGAGCGCCTGCGCGACGGGTGGGCGTTGGTCGTGGCATCCGCCGGTCTCGGTCTCGTCGAACGCGCACGCGACGTGCTCGCCGAAGCCGGCCTCGCGGCGCGGCTCGTCGACGCGGTGCCGGCCGAGCTCGAGGCGGGCGTCGCGTACCTCGTGCAGGCCGACGCCGCGCACGGCTACGAGGTGCCGGAGGTCAAGCTCGGGCTCATCGCCGAGGCCGAGTTCTACGGGCGGGCGGCCGGCTACGACGCCCGTCAGGGCAAGAAGCTCGCAGCCCGGCGGCGCAACGTCGTCGACCCGCTGCAGCTGAAGGCCGGCGACTTCGTCGTGCACCAGACGCACGGCATCGGCAAGTTCATCGAGATGGTGCAGCGCGAGGTCGCCACCGGTGCACGGCCGACCGGGCCGAGCCGCACGGCGGGCATCCAGCAGCAGCCGACCGCGGTGCGCGAGTACCTCGTGATCGAATACGCTCCGTCGAAGCGGGGCCACGCCGGCGACCGGCTCTTCGTGCCGACCGACCAGCTCGACCTGCTCTCGCGCTACGTCGGCGGCGAGGCGCCCTCGCTCTCGAAGATGGGCGGCAGCGACTGGGCGCAGGCCAAGGGCCGGGCCCGCAAGGCCGTGCGCGACATCGCCGTCGAACTCGTCAAGCTCTACTCGGCGCGCATGGCGTCGAAGGGGCACGCGTTCGGGCCAGACACCCCGTGGCAGCACGAGCTCGAAGAGGCGTTCCCCTTCACCGAGACGCCCGACCAGCTGCAGACGATCGACGAGATCAAGGCCGACATGGAGCGGTCGATCCCGATGGACCGCCTGCTCGCCGGCGACGTCGGGTTCGGCAAGACCGAGGTCGCGGTGCGCGCCGCGTTCAAGGCGATCCAAGACGGCAAGCAGGTCGCCATGCTCGTGCCGACCACACTGCTCGTCAAGCAGCACCTCGAGACGTTCAGCGAGCGGTTCGCGGGATTCCCGGTGCACGTGCGCGCGCTCAGCCGGTTCCAGACCGACAAAGAGGCCCGCGACACGGTCAGCGGGCTCGCCGACGGCACCGTCGACATGGTCATCGGCACGCACCGCATCCTGACCGAGAAGGTCACGTTCAAAGACGTCGGCCTCGTCATCATCGATGAGGAGCAGCGGTTCGGCGTCGAGCACAAGGACGCGCTGAAGAAGCTCAAGACCAACGTCGACATCCTCGCGATGAGCGCGACGCCGATTCCGCGGTCGCTCGAGATGGCCGTCACCGGCATCCGCGAGATGTCGACGCTCGCGACGCCGCCCGAAGACCGGCACCCGATCCTCACCTTCGTCGGCCCGTACTCCGAGCAGCAGGTCGCCGCCGCGATCCGCCGCGAGATGCTGCGCGAGGGCCAGATCTTCTTCGTGCACAACCGCGTGTCGTCGATCAACCGCGTCGCCGCCCAGCTCGCCGAGCTCGTGCCCGAGGCGCGAATCGCCGTGGCCCACGGCCAGCTCAACGAGCACGTGCTCGAACAGATCGTGAACGACTTCTGGGAGCGCAAGTTCGACGTGCTCGTCTCGACGACGATCATCGAGACCGGTCTCGACATCACCAACGCGAACACGATCATCATCGACCGTGCCGACAAGTACGGCCTCTCGCAGTTGCACCAGCTGCGCGGCCGCGTCGGTCGCGGTCGCGAGCGCGCCTACGGGTACTTCCTCTACGACCCCGCGAAGCCGCTGTCGGAGACCGCGCACGACCGGCTCTCGACGATCGCCGCCAACAACGAGCTCGGCAGCGGCATGCAGGTCGCGCTGAAAGACCTCGAGATCCGCGGTGCGGGCAACCTCCTCGGCGCCGAGCAGGCGGGGCACATCGCGGGTGTCGGCTTCGACCTGTACCTGCGCATGATCGGCGAGGCCGTCTCGGCGTTCCGCGGCGACGTCGCGACCGGCCAGACCGAGCTGCGACTCGAGCTGCCCGTCGACGCGCACATCCCCGAAGACTACGTCGACTCCGAACGGCTGCGGCTCGAGGCCTATCAGAAGCTCTCGGCCGCGAGCGGACCGGCCGCGAAAGACGAGCAGATCGACCAGGTCGTCGCCGAACTGGTCGACCGCTACGGCGAGCCGCCCGAGCAGGTCAAGCACCTCGTGGCGATCTCGAGGCTCCGCCGCGAGGCGCAGCGGGCCGGGCTCTCCGATGTCATCGCGACCGGTTCGAAACTGCGCATCGCGCCCGCGAACATCCCCGACTCGCGCCGCGTTCGCCTCGAGCGCATGTACCCGGGCGCCAAGCACTTCGCGCAGAACGACGTGATCCTCGTGCCGTTCCCCGTGACGAACGGCGAGCTGCCCGGCGACGGCGACCTCATCGAGTGGGTGTCGAGGCTCATCACGGCGATCTTCGGGCCGGCGACGAGCGCGCCGGCGGCGAGCGCGCCCGGCACTGCGACCCCGAGTTAGGCGACAGCCTCGCTCGCTCGCGCTTCAGTGCGAGAACGCGCCGCCGACCCCCGCGTGCCCGCCGCGCCGCTTGTAGTACCGCGATCGAAGCGTCACCACGACCGCCGACACGACGATCGCGACACCCGAACCGAGCAGCACCGCGAGGGTGCCCTCGTCGGCGACCTCGGGCAGCCCGACGAAGGCGAGCTCGTTCATGAGCAGCGACACCGTGAAGCCGACGCCGCCGAGCGCGCCGACGACGAGCAGGTCGCCGAGGGTGAGCGGAGTCCCGGAGCGGCGGCGGGCGACGAGCGCGCCGATGCCGCCCGCGAGCATGATGCCGATGATCTTGCCCACCGGCAGGCCGATGAGGATGCCCCAGAACGCGGGGTCGAGCTCGCTCGGCCGCACCTGCGGAATCGCGACCATCGCCGCCGAGAAGGCGAACAGCGGCAGGATGACGCCGTTCGACCACGGCTCGAGCGCGTGCACCGCCCGCCCGCCCGGGCGACGCGCCATGACGAGGCCGAGGGCGACGCCCGCGATCGTCGCGTGCACGCCCGACTGGTAGACGAAGTACCAGGCGAGCGCGGCGAGCACCACGAGCACGGCGACGATCGGCCACTGGGGCTTCCGCGCGAGGATCCACGCCGATCGCGGCTTCATCATGCGGCTCACCGCACCGAACAGTGCGATCGCGATGGCCGCGAAGCCGATCGACGCGAGGTTCGCGTCGGCCGTGAAGAAGAACGCGATGATCAGGATCGCGATGAGGTCGTCGAGCACGGCGAGGGCGAGCAGGAATACGCGCACGCGCGTCGGGATCCAGGTGCCGAACATGGCGAGCACCCCGAGGGCGAAGGCGATGTCGGTCGCGGTGGGGATGGGCCAACCGTCCGCCGTCTCGGTGCCGGCCGTGAACGCCAAGAAGATGAGGGCCGGCACGATGACCCCGCCGGCCGCCGCGATCGCGGGCAGCAGCGCCTTCGAGAGGCTGTTGAGCTCGCCGATGACGAGTTCGCGCTTCAGCTCGACCGCGACGATGAAGAAGAAGATCGCGAGCAGGCCGTCGCTGACCCAGTGTCCGGCCGACAGGTCGAGGCCGAGCCACGGCAGGTCGAGGTGGGCGCTCTTGAGCTCGATGAGCGCCGGCCCGAACGAGAGGTTCGCGACGAGCAGGCCGAGCGCTGCCGCGATGAGGAGGAGGGCTGCGGCCCAGCGCTCGGAGCGGAGGAAGTTCATGTGGACTCCTGTTCGGAGGTCGCGTGCACGAGCTGCGCGGAGCGTGCGTGCGACAAGACGGCGGGTGACGACGGTCTCCCGTCGGCCGACCAGACTTCCCGGCGCTCCTCTGCCAGTGTACGGGCGGCTCGCACGACCGGGCGCCGCGCGCTCGCCGGCGCCGTCGACGTCGGCTGCACCTAGGCTGCCGGTATGAGCGCAGCGCACCCCGGACTCGACGAACTCATCGACACCGTGGCCCTGCTCCGGGCGCCGGGTGGCTGCCCGTGGGATGCGGATCAGACCCACGAGAGCCTCGTGCAGTACCTCGTCGAAGAGAGCTGGGAGCTCATCGACGCGATCGAGTCGGGCAACCGCGACGAGATGATCGAAGAGCTCGGCGACGTGCTCTACCAGGTCCTCTTCCACGCCGACCTCGCGGCCCACACCGACGGCGAGCGCTTCGACATCGACGATGTCGCCCGTCACATGACGGCGAAGATGGTGTCGCGGCATCCGCATGTCTTCGGCGATCGCGAGGCCGAGACCGCCGCCGACGTCGTCGCCTTCTGGGACGACCTGAAGGCCGACGAGAAGCCGCATCGCACGAGTGTGCTCGACGGCATTCCGCGCGGCATGCCCGCGCTGGCACTCGCGCAGAAGGTGCTCGGCAAGGCCGAGAAGGTCGGTGTGACGGATGCCGCGGGGCAGGCGTCGCCCGCAACGGCCGCGCCGCCCGCAACGCTCGCGTCGCCCGCACCGGCCACGGAGGACGAGCTCGGCCGGGTGCTGCTCGGGCTCGTGGCATCGGCCCGATCGCAGGGGCTCGACGCCGAGCGGGCGCTTCGCACGGCGGTGCGCGGTCTCGAAGACGAGGTGCGCACGGCCGAGGAGCTGCGCGCGGGCTGACGCGCCGCGATCGACGCCCGCGTGCGGGAGGAGATCGACGCCCGCGTGCTGGAAGAATGGTCGGCATGGCTGCAACCGTCACTCCTCCGCGCGGCATGCGCGACTTCCTCCCGGCCGAGAAGGCGCGGCGCGAGCACGCGCTCGGCGTGATCCGCGGGGTGTACGCGGCGCACGGCTTCGACGAGATCGAGACGCCCGTCATGGAGGACTCCTCGCGGCTTCACGCGGGCCTCGGCGGCGACAACGAGAAGCTCGCCTTCGCGGTCATGAAGCGCGGGCTCGGTGCCGACGATCTCGCGCGCGCCGCGGCATCCGGCGACGCCCTCTCGCTCGCCGACCTCGGCCTGCGCTACGACCTGACGGTGCCGCTCGCCCGGTTCTACGCGACGCACCGGGCCGCCCTGCCGCCCGTGTTCCGGGCCATTCAGATAGCACCCGTCTGGCGCGCCGAGCGCCCGCAGAAGGGCCGCTACCGACAGTTCGTGCAGTGCGACATCGACATCATCGGCGAGGCGGGGCCGCTCGCCGAGCTCGAGCTGCTGACCGCGACGGTCGCGACGCTCGGCGCGCTCGGCCTCTCGGGTTGCACGATCCGGCTGAACGACCGGCGCATTCTCGCCGGCATCCTCGGCTCGTGGGGCGTGCCCGACGAGCTTCGCGAGCGCGCGCTCATCACGATCGACAAGCTCGACAAGATCGGCAGCGGGGCAGTGGCGGCCGAACTCGCCGAGCTCGGCATCGTCACGGGCGATGCGGATGTCGCGGCCGAGCTCGAGGCGCTCACCGCCGCCGACTGGCACCTGGCCGATGGCGTGATGGCGCCGCCCGCATGGCTCGACCTCGAGGCGTATGGCGAACTGCTCGCGCTCCGCGAGGCGCTGCCCGGCGCGGCCATCGAGTTCGACCCGACGCTCGTGCGCGGCATGGGCTATTACACCGGAACGATCTTCGAGATCGCCCACCCCGACCACGGCTACTCCCTCGGCGGCGGCGGGCGCTACGACGGCATGATCGGGCGCTTCCTCGGTCAGGAGGTGCCCGCGTGCGGCTTCTCGATCGGCTTCGAGCGCATCGTCGACCTGCTCGCCGTGCGCGACGAGGAGCGCCCGCGGGCCGTCGTGCTCGTCTACGACGCGGATGTCGCGCCCGCACGCCTGCTCGCCGTGAAACGTGAGCTCGTGGCATCCGGAACCCGTGTTCGTCTGGAGCGCCGGGTCAAGAACCTGCGCGCCCTGCTCGACCGGGTGACCGCCGACGGCTTCGATGCGTTCGCGTCGGTCGGTGCCGAGACGACGGATGCCGCGTCGCTCGAGTACCGCGACCTCGGCGCGTAGTCGGCGCGCCCACCGGCCGACGCGCCCCGTTCTCCTGACGTCTCTTGACGCGAACCCGAAGCTGCTCACCGAGAAGTCGCAAATGGCGACCTGACACCCGACGAAGTCGCCATCTGCGACGTTTCGACGTGCGCGTGACGGGCCTGTGGAAAGTTCGCGGCTCGATTCGGGGCGAGGGGCCAGAGTCGGAGGTGTGCGGAATCGTTCTCCTCTGCCCGGCTACCTGACCGGACTCGCGTTCCACGTTCGCGATGTGGAATTGCACGAATCGACTCGGAGCAGGCTTCGGGCGGACGACGTGCAGCGTCCGTTCACGGCCGTGCGCTCGATCGGCCTCGATCTCGGCTCGGTGCTCGACCGTTGCCGAGCCTACGAACCCTTGCTGCGCGCCGGCGAGGCATTCAGCCATCAGACCGCCGCGATGCTCCTGGGTGCTCCGCTGCCAGAGGCGGGGCCGTTGCTCCACGTGATCGCGCCGCCGGGCCTCGCCCGGCCGCGTGGCCGCGGCATCGCGGGTCACACCAGTCATGAGCCGGTGCCCGTGGTGCTGCGACTCGGGCTTCCGGTGGTCGAGCCGGCACTCGTCTGGTGTCAGCTCGCAGCCACGCTCGATCGCAAAGACCTCGTGGCGGTCGGTGATGCACTCGTGACCGGAGCTCGAACGAGGGGGGTGCGGGGCGAGTCGCTCACCGATCTGGCAGAGCTCGAGCGGGCCGTCGGGCGCTGGGCCTCGCGTCGCGGTGCGCGTCAGCTCGCGTGGGCGCTGCCTCGCGTGAGAGTCGGGGCGGAGTCGCGACCCGAGTCGCTCACGCGACTCGTGCTCGTCGAGCATGGTCTGCCCGAGCCGGTGCCGAACGACCCGACGCCGATGGGTGACGGTTCGGTGCTGCATCCCGATCTGAAATGGGAACACTGGCGGATCGTGCTCGAGTACGAGGGCGACGGTCACCGCACGAGCCGGGCAACGTGGCAGCGGGACATCCGCCGGAAGCGGGATTTCGAGGCCGCGGGCTGGACCGTCGTCCGGGTGACCTCCGACGACCTGTTCGTCGATCAGGCGGCCTTCATCGGACGGGTTCGAGCACTCATCGCGCTCGCCGAGGCTCGGCGGCACGGCTGAACCGGCGAGAGATCGCGCCGAAACGTCGCGGATGGCGATCATTCGCCGCCTGAAGTCGCCATGTGCGCCTTCTCGCGAACCTCGCGAACCTCGCGAACCTCGCAACCTCGCAACCTCGCGAACCTCGCGAACCTCGCGAACCTCGCGGCCGAGCGAGCGGGTCGTCTGCGCCGGGGTGAACGCCAGTCGTGAGCATTACGAGGCCAGTCGTGAGCATTACTAGACTGACAGGCGGATCACGACGGAGTCGTCCGCTGCACACCCACCCATCACAGAGGAGTTCACTGTGGCAATCATCGAAGCTGTAGGCGCACGCGAGATTCTCGACTCGCGCGGCAACCCGACCGTCGAGGTCGAGGTGCTGCTCGACGACGGCTCGCTCGCCCGCGCCGCGGTGCCCTCGGGCGCATCGACCGGCGCCTTCGAGGCGTACGAGCTGCGCGACGGCGACAACGACCGCTACCTCGGCAAGGGTGTGCAGAAGGCCGTCGACGCCGTGCTCGACGATCTCGGCCCCGCCATCGAAGACCTCGACGCCGCCGACCAGCGCCTCGTCGACGCCGCACTCATCGAGGCCGACGGCACCGAGAACAAGAGCCGCCTCGGCGCCAACGCCATCCTCGGCGTGAGCCTCGCCGTCGCGAAGGCCGCGGCCGACTCGGCCGACCTGCCGCTCTTCCGCTACCTCGGCGGCCCGAACGCGCACGTGCTGCCCGTGCCGATGATGAACATCATCAACGGCGGCGCGCACGCCGACACCGGTGTCGACATCCAGGAGTTCATGGTGCTGCCGATCGGCGCGCCGAGCTACTCCGAGGGCCTGCGCTGGGGTGTCGAGACCTACCACGCCCTCAAGAGCCTGCTGAAGGCGAAGGGTCTCTCGACGGGCCTCGGCGACGAGGGCGGCTTCGCCCCCGACTTCGCGTCGAACCGCGACGCGCTCGACTTCATCTCCGAGGCCGTGCAGAAGGCCGGCTTCACGCTCGGCACCGACATCGCCCTCGGCCTGGATGTCGCGGCGAGCGAGTTCCACGAGAACGGCGTCTACACGTTCGAGGGCAAGGACCGCACCTCGGCCGAGATGAGCGCGTACTACGCCGAACTCGCCGCCGCGTACCCGCTCGTGTCGATCGAGGACCCGCTCGACGAGTCCGACTGGGACGGCTGGGCGGCGCTCACCGCCGAGCTCGGATCGAAGCTGCAGCTCGTCGGCGACGACCTCTTCGTCACCAACCCGAAGCGTCTCGCGCAGGGCATCGACCAGCACACCGGCAACTCGATCCTCGTCAAGGTCAACCAGATCGGCACCCTGACCGAGACGCTCGACGCCGTGACGCTCGCGCAGCGCTCGGGCTACACCGCCGTCATGTCGCACCGCTCGGGCGAGACCGAGGACACGACGATCGCCGACCTCGCGGTCGCGACCGACTGCGGTCAGATCAAGACGGGCGCGCCCGCCCGCAGCGAGCGAGTGGCCAAGTACAATCAGCTTCTGAGGATCGAAGAGGAACTCGGTGAGGCCGCGGTGTACGCCGGCCGCACGGCGTTCCCCCGCTACACGGCCTAGACAGCTCACAGGTGACGGGGGCGGCCGAGTGGCCGCCCCCGTCGTCGCATATCCGGGTTCGACGGCGAAGGGCGACGAGGAGGGGCGATGCGGAACGCGAAACGACCCGCTGCGCCGCGGCCCGCCGCGAAGACGCCGGGTGCGACGACACCGGCTTCGAAGACACCGGCTTCGAAGACACCGGTCGCGAAGGCCTCGGGTTCGAAGTCGCCCGCCGCGACGTCACCGGGCGCGGCGAAGGCGCCGCGATCCGCAGCGAAGACGCCCGCCGCCGCGAAGGCGGCCGCCTCGAAGACCCCCGCTCGCCCCGAGACCGGGCAGCGCTCATCGTCGGGCGCGGGCTGGCTCAGCGGCATCCGATTCTCAGGTTTCTCCCTCATCATGATGGGAGTGCTCGTGCTCGCCGTCGTGGTGCTGGCGCCGACGATCGCGGCGTACGCACAGCAGCGGCAGCAGGTCGCCGAGCTTCGCGCCGCCGTCTCCGCACAGGAGGAGGAGGTGCAGCGGTTGCGCGACGAACGCGAGCGCTGGAACGACGACACCTTCATCGTGACGCAGGCGCGCGAACGCCTGTACTACGTGATGCCGGGCGAGGTGAGCTACCTCGTCATCGACGATCGAACGGCGGCGGCGAAGGCCGATGCCAGGGCCGAGGTCTCGGCCGAGGTGACCGAATCGAAGGGCGACTGGATGCGAACGCTGCTCGACTCGGTGCTGACCGCCGGGCTCGCGCCCGAGGCCGCGCCGCCCGCAGCGACGCCGCCGGCGGACCCTGCGACACCGTCCGACGCAGCGACCCCGCCCGCCGACCCGCCCGCAGACCAGACCGCAGACCCCGTCGCCGAGGAGACCCGATGACCCGCCCGCCCTTCGAACCGGTGAGCGAGCGCGACGTGCGCATCGTCTCGGCACAGCTCGGCCGCCCGGCCCGCGGCGTGGTCGGCATCGCCGCCCGCTGCGTGTGCGGGGCGCCGACGGTCGTGGCCACGGCGCCGCGGCTCGCCGACGGCACGCCGTTCCCCACGTTCTACTACCTCTCGCACCCGGCGGCGACGGCGGCGATGTCGTTCCTCGAGGCTGCGCAGCTGATGGTCGAGTGCACCGAGTTGCTGGCGGCCGATGCATCCGTCGCCGAGGCCTATGGTCGCGCCCACCTCGACTACCTCGCCGACCGCGAATCGATCGCCGTCGTTCCCGAGCTCGCGGGCATCTCGGCCGGCGGAATGCCGACCCGCGTCAAGTGCCTGCACGCGTTGGTGGCGCACTCGCTCGCCGCCGGACCGGGCGTGAACCCGATGGGCGACCTCGCGCTCGAGCGCTCGACGTGGTCGCCCGAGGTGTGCCGCTGCCCCGACTACGGGGTCGACGCGGCGCCTCGTGCGTCCGTCGATGCGGCGCCCGCAGACGACGCCGCCGGGGGGCTCGCCGGGTGACGACGACGACGCGCCCGAACCGCCGCGAACGCCCAGCGCGTTCGGGGCGAGACGAGCGCGCCCGCCCCGCCCGCCGGCCGTTGGCGTTCGTCGTGCGGGCCACGGCGACCCTCGCCGCGGCCACGATGCTCGCGCTCGCCGGAGCGGGCGCCGCGCGCGCCGACCTCGTGCGCGACTACGAGTACTGGCTCACCGACTACGGCTTCACGACCTCGTGGAGCACCTCGCGCGGCAAGGGCGTCACCGTCGCGATCATCGACACGGGCGTCAACGGCAACGTCGCCGAACTGCGCGGCGCCGTCGTCGGTGGCACGGATGTCTCGGGCCTCGGCACTCCCGACGGTCAGACGCCCGTGGGCGAGGACTCGAACCACGGCACCATGGTCGCCGGCCTCCTCGCCGGTCGCGGCACCGGCGAGGGCAACGGCATCATCGGCACCGCGCCCGAAGCGGACCTGTTGACCGTCTCGGTGGCGTTCGGTCAGGAGACGGGTGCGGTGAAGTCGAACGACGACCAGATCGCCGAGGCCGTGCGCTGGGCCGTCGACAACGGCGCCGACGTGATCAACATGTCGCTGACCCGCAACACCCCCGACTGGCCCGAGAGCTGGGACGACGCGTTCATGTACGCGTTCGAGAACGATGTGGTGGTCGTGGCCGCCGCCGGCAATCGCGGCAGCGGCACGAGCCAGGTGGGCGCGCCGGCGACCATTCCGGGTGTGCTGACCGTGGCGGGCGTCGACACCGACAAGAACGCGAGCCTCGACGCGAGTTCGCAGGGCATCACGATCGCCGTGGCCGCGCCGAGCGAAGATCTCGTGGGCCTCCTGCCCGACGGGCGCTACGTGCGCTGGAACGGCACGAGCGGTGCCGCACCGATCGTCACCGGCCTCGTCGCGCAGATCCGGTCGGAGTTCCCCGACCTCGACGCGGCGAACGTCATCAACCGACTCATCGAGACCGCAGACCCCAACGGGCAGGCGGTGCCGAGCGCGTTGTACGGATACGGCCTGATCGACCCGGTCGCCGCACTGAAGGCGGATGTGCCGAAGGTCGACGAGAACCCGCTCGGTTCGCTCGCCGACTGGATCACGCTGCATCGCCGGGCCGAGGTCGAAGCGCCCGAGCAGAGCGGCGAGGTGCAGCCGATCGTGCCCGTCGCCGACCCGCCGTTGCCGAAGTCCGACGGCGGCCAGACGCTGCTTCCGACGCAGTGGACGCTCGCCTACATCACGGTGCCGCTCTCACTCGTCGCAGGGTTTGGTACGCTAGCAGCGCTGTTGGGCATCGGCGCCACTCGGCATACCAAGCGGACTGTCCGCATTCGCGAGCAGTGATCGCACGCAAATCAGCCCGCACGATCCAAAACTGAGGAGTCCATTCACCGTGCCCAAGATTCTCATCGTCGGCGGTGGCTATGCGGGGTTCTACACGGCGTGGAAGCTCGAGAAGTGGCTTCGCGCCGGCGAGGCCGAGGTGACGGTCGTCGACCCGCTGCCCTACATGACGTACCAGCCCTTCCTGCCCGAGGTCGCCGCAGGGTCGATCGAGGCCCGCCATGCGGTCACCTCGCAGCGACGCCACCTGAAGAAGACCAACGTGGTCACGGCGAAGGTCACCAAGATCGATCACGCGTCCAAGACGGCGACGATCACCCCCGAGCTCGGCGAGCCGTGGGAGTTCGAGTACGACGTCGTCGTCGTCACCGGCGGCGCGGTCTCGCGCACCTTCCCGATCCCCGGCATCGCCGACAACGCGATCGGCCTGAAGACGATCGAAGAGGCCGTCGCGATCCGCGACCGCCTCGTCTCGAACTTCGACCGGGCGGCGAGCCTGCCCGCCGGCCCCGAGCGCGAGCGCCTGCTCACCGTCACCGTCGTCGGCGGCGGTTTCGCCGGCATCGAGGTGTTCGCCGAACTCCGCTCGCTCGCGAGCTCGCTGCTCGAGTACTACCCGCAGCTCACCTTCGACGAGACGCACTTCCACCTCATCGAGGCGATGGGCCGCATCATGCCCGAGGTCTCGCTCGAGACGAGCCACTGGGTGATCAAGCACCTCGCCCAGCGCGGCGCCGAGATCCACCTCGACACGCAGCTCACGAGCGCGCTCGACGGGCGCATCGAGCTGTCGACGGGCGAGAGCTTCGAATCCGACCTCATCGTCTGGACGGCCGGCGTCATGGCCAACCCGGCGATCGTGCGCACGAGCGACCTGCCCGTCGAAGAGCGCGGCCGCATCAAGACGCGCGCCGACCTCCGGGTCGGCGACGACGAGGACTTCGTGCCCGACGCCTGGGCCGCCGGCGACATCTCGGCCGTGCCCGACCTCTCGGGCGGCGGCGTCGGCGGCTACTGCGTGCCGAACGCCCAGCACGCCGTGCGTCAGGGCAAGCTGCTCGCCAAGAACATCGTCGCGGTGCTTCGCGGCGAAGAGCCCAAGCAGTACTTCCACAAGAACCTGGGCGCCGTCGCCGGTCTCGGTGTCGGTTCGGGCGTCTTCCAGTCGGGCAAGCTCGCGATCAAGGGGCTGCCGGCGTGGTTCGCGCACCGCGGCTACCACGGTCTGGCCATGCCCAGCTGGGAGCGCAAGTTCCGCGTGTTCTGGGGCTGGTGGAACAACTTCTGGCTCGGCCGCGACATCGTCGCGCTCGAGGCCGTGCAGCAGCCGCGCGCCCAGTTCGAGCTGTTCGCGGCGCGCCCGAAGCCGCCCGCCGTCGAGGCGCCGGTTCCGGCCGCCGCACCCGCAGGGAAGTCCGACACGGCGTCTGAGAAAGTGGCGGTCGCCGCCAAGTAGCGACGATCTCCTGACTATGCTGTGACGCGGGTGAGTGTTAGAGTTC
>NZ_JBSHJY010000060.1:0-15992 GCF_053619715.1 Agromyces sp. NPDC055520
GATGCCACGGGGCATCCGCTCGCTTCGTCGTTCCAGTCGGCTCGGCGCGCGCCGCAACCGATCAGGGCCGGACGCAACCGATCAGGGCCGGACGCAACCGATCAGCGCTTGCCGCGCCCGAGCCTGCTCGGCCACCAGATCGCACGACCGATGTCGTACGAGAGCGCCGGGATGAGCAGCGAGCGCACGAGGAAGGTGTCGAGCAGCACGCCGAACGCGACGATGAACGCGATCTGCGCGAGGAACAGGATGGGAAGCACACCGAGCGCGGCGAACGTCGCAGCGAGCACGAGGCCCGCCGAGGTGATGACCCCGCCCGTCGCGACGAGGCCGCGGAGGATGCCCGCGCGGGTTCCGTGCACGAGCGCCTCTTCTCGCACCCGGCTCATCAGGAAGATGTTGTAGTCGACGCCGAGCGCGACGAGGAACACGAATCCGTAGAGCGGCACCGTCGGGTCGGCGCCGGGGAAGTGGAACACCTCGTTGAACACGATCGACGACACGCCGAGCGCCGCGGCGAACGAGAGCACGACACTGCCGACGAGCAGCAGCGGCGCGACGACCGAGCGCAGCAGCAGCATGAGGATCACGAAGATCACGACGAGCACGAGCGGCATCACGAGGTTGCGGTCGTGCACCGCGGCTTCCGCGGTGTCGAGCGCGATCGCCGAGGTTCCGCCGACGAACACGTTCGCGTCGACGGCGTCGAGCGAACTGCGGAGCTCCGCCACGACCGCTTCGGCCTCGAGCGAGTCGCCCGCATAGTCGAGCGTGGCGGTCAGCATGACGTCGCCGTCGTGCACGGTCGGCGTGGCATCGACGCCCGGCACGCGCGACGGCTGCACGCCGTCGGCGGTGACCAAGAGCGAACCGCCCGGCGCATCGGTCGCGACGACCGTCAGGCCGGTGACGCCGTCGGTGTCGAGGATGACGCCCGCGACCGCGTCGATCTCGCCCTCAGGCGCGATGACGACCGCGGGGGTGCCCGAACCGGCCGGGAAGTGCTCGCCGAGCACCTGCTGGCCGTCGCGCGCCTCCGAGGCGCCGAGCACGAACTCGCTCTGCGACACGCCGTCGGCATCGAGCTGGGTGAGCCCGAGCGCCATGACGCCGAGCAGCAGCGTCGAGGCGATCCACACGGCGCGAGGTCGACGGGCGACGAGCCGCGCGACGGCGGGCCAGAGGCCGCGCTTCGTCGTGGCGTCGGCGGCTGGGTCGGCGGTTGGGTCTGCGGTCGAGTCGGCGGTCGAGTCGGCGGTCGAGTGGGCGCCGGTTGCCGCGCGCGGCTCCGCGTCGCTCGCGACCGCGGTGCCGTCCGCCGAGGCGTGCGCCGCGGCATCCACTCGCGCCACAACCGGTCGACGCGGCCAGAATGCCGCGCGACCGGCCCACAGCATGAGGGCCGGCAGCAAGGTGAGGGCCGCCGCGACCGCGCACACGATGCCGATCGCCGCGACGGGGCCGAGCGCCTTGTTGGAATTGAGAGCGCTGAACAACAGCATGAGCAGGCCCGCGACGACGGTGCCGCCCGAGGCGAGGATCGGCTCCCACGAGCCCTTCAGCGCCGCCCAGGTGGCGTCCCACTTGCGTTCGTGCACGGCGAGCGCCTCGCGATACCGCGCGATGTAGAGCAGCGAGTAGTCGGTCGCCGCGCCGATGACGAGGATGAACAGGATGCCCTGCGTCTGCCCGGTGAGCAGCACCACGTCGGCCTTCGCGAGGGCGACCGCGGCGAGCACCGCGACCGTGAGCGCGGCCACGCTCGTGCCGAGCACGATGAGCGGCAGCAGCGGCGAGCGGTAGACGATGACGAGGATCAGCAGCACCGCGGCGAGCGCCGTGAGCAGCAGAATGCCGTCGATGCCCGAGAAGGCGTCGCCGATGTCGGCTGCGAGGCCGGCGGGGCCGGTGACGGCGACGGTGAGGCCGGATGCCTCGGCGCCGCCGAACTCGTCGGCGAGGGTGGATCTGAGCTCGCCGACGGCCGCGCTCGCCTTCACCGAGGTGTCGAGCGAGACGAACACCTCGGCCGCCTCGCCATCGTCGGAGACGATCGGCGGGGACACGCCGTCGTCGACGACCCCCGACACCGCTTGCAGCCGCACCCCGACATCGCCCAGCAGGGCGAGGTCGTCGTCGGTCAGCCCGCCGTCGCGGTGGACGACGACGATCGCAGGGATCGAGTCGTCGCCGCGGAACTCAGCCTGCAGGTCTTGCACGCGCGTCGCCTCGGACTCGGCCGGCAGGAACTGCGACTGGTCGTTGGTCGAGACCTTCGACACCTGACTGAACGCCGAGCCGCCCGCGCCGAAGAGGGCGAACCAGACGAGGATGAGGACGGCCGGGATGAGGACGCGGAGCCAGGTCGGCGGGCGGTTCGACCGCTTCGGCGGAGCTGGGGCGTCGGGAGTTCGGGCGGGTGTTTCGATCACACCACGACGCTACGGATGCGGCGTGCGGCTCACATCGAACGAACGATTGACGTGGGCGGGCGCCGGGTCAGGGCCTGGACGCCAGTGCGCTGACGGGTCAGTGCGCTGACGGGTCAGTGCGTGGACTGGTAGAGGCGGATCTGGGTGAGCACCTGCACGCGCAGCTGTTCGGGTGCGCTCTCGCGGCACGCGCGCTGCACGACCTCGGTGATCGCCACGCCCACGCGCAGCTCTGCCTGGCAGTCGGCGCAGTTCTCGACATGGTCGCGGATGTCGCTCGCATCGGCCGCCCGCAACTCGTTGTGCAGGTACTCTTCGAGTTCGGCCCTGGCCTTGTCGCAGCCGCAGTCGTTCATTTCGCGCTCCTCGCGGGTTTCGGTGCCTTCTCGCCGGTCGCGAACCCCTGTTCGCGGGCGTAGTCGGCGAGGGACTCGCGGAGCAGACGCCTGCCACGGTGCAGGCGGCTCATCACGGTCCCGATGGGGGTGTTCATCATGTCGGCGATCTCTTGGTACGAGAAGCCCTCGACGTCGGCGAAGTACACGGCGAGGCGGAAGTCTTCGGGCAGCGCCTGCAGCGCGTCCTTCACGGCGCTGTCGGGCAGGTGGTCGATGGCCTCGGCCTCGGCCGAGCGGCTCGAGCGCGCCGTCGTCGACTCCGCACCGCCGAGCTGCCAGTCTTCGAGGTCGTCGATCGTGCCCTGGTAGGGCTCGCGCTGCTTCTTGCGGTAGCTGTTGATGAAGGTGTTCGTGAGGATGCGGTACAGCCACGCCTTCAGGTTCGTGCCCTGCGTGAACTGGCCGAATGCCGCGAAGGCCTTGACGAACGTCTCCTGCACGAGGTCTTGCGCGTCGGCGGGGTTCTTCGTCATGCGCAGGGCGGCGGCGTAGAGCTGATCGAGGAACGGCAGCGCCTGCTCCTCGAAGAGCTCGCCGAGCGGCCGGGTCGGCTCCTCGGTCGTGGTCTCTTCAGTCGTCGTCTGGTCGGCCTCTGGTGCGTTCGGCGTCGCGTCGATCTCGTCGGCAGTCATCACCGGCCATCCTAGAACGTCGACCCCGATGACAGCGGGGCGTTCGAGCACTCCGATCGACATGCGCAACACCGACTCCTTCTGCGTCGCCTGACGCTACTGTTGATAACCGATGCTGATTTCGAAGTATTCCGAACCCGAATTCGATCCGTACGGCGACGCGAAAGAGACCGAGACGGATGACGGGTGGCGCGCGCCCGTCGCGACGACCGCGCTCTCCGCGGTGCTCGGCCTGCCCGGCTCGAAGTCGCTCACCAACCGCGAGCTCGTGCTCGCGGCGCTCGCCGACGGGCCGTCGACCCTGCACGCCCCGCTCTGGTCGCGCGACAGCGAGCTCATGATCGAGGGGCTCCGCTCCCTCGGCACGGGCTTCGAGCGGGTTCCCGGCCACGGCGGCTTCGGCGACGACCTGCGCGTCACCCCCGCAGACGAGCTGCTCGGCTCGACGACCATCGACTGCGGGCTCGCCGGCACGGTCATGCGGTTCCTGCCGCCCGTCGCCGCGCTCGCGCTCGGCCCCACGATGTTCGACGGCGACGAGCACGCGCGTCGCCGCCCGATGTCGGGCGTGATCCACGGCCTCCAGGCCCTCGGCGTCGACCTCGACGACGACCGGCGCGGCACGCTGCCCTTCACGGTGCACGGCACCGGTCGGGTCGGCGGCGGCGAGCTCGTGATCGATGCCTCGGCCTCGAGTCAGTTCGTCTCGGCCCTGCTGTTGTCGGCCCCGCGATTCGAGCGCGGCCTCGATCTGCGCCACTCGGGCGAACGCGTGCCGAGCATGCCGCACATCGAGATGACGATCGAGAACCTCCGGGCCAGAGGCGTCGAGGTCGCGACTCCCGAACCCGGTCGCTGGGTCGTCGCACCCGGCCCCATCGGCGCGATCGACGTCGACATCGAGCCCGACCTCTCGAACGCCGCACCGTTCCTCGTGGCGGCGCTCGTCGCCGGCGGCTCGGTCACGATCACGGGATGGCCCGACGAGACGACCCAGGTCGGCGCGCAGCTCACCCGCCTGCTGCCGCAGTTCGGCGCCACGGTCGAACGCACCGGCGACCGTCTCACCGTGCACGGGCCCGCCCGCGGCGCAGACGGGAGCCGCGGCATCCGTGGCGTCGATCTCGACCTGTCGGAGGCCGGCGAACTGGCACCGAATCTCGTGGCACTCGCCGCACTCGCCGACGGGCCGTCGACGATCGTCGGCATCGGCCACATCCGCCACCACGAGACCGACCGTCTCGCGGCGCTCGCCGCCGAGATCAACGGGCTCGGCGGCAACGTCACCGAACTCGACGACGGGCTGCGCATCGAGCCGGCCCCGATGCACGCCGGCCCCTGGCGCGCCTACGCCGACCACCGCATGGCCACGAGCGGCGCCATCGTCGGGCTCGCCGTGCCCGGTGTCGTCGTCGACGACATCGCCACGACGGGCAAGACCCTGCCGCAGTTCACCGCGCTCTGGGAGCAGATGCTGGCATGACGGGGTGGAGCGCCGCATGACCCGGCGGGGGGCCGCATGACGGGGTGGCACGTCGCATGACGTGGTGGAGCGACGACGATGACGACGACGAACCCGAGTTCGACGAGTCGTCGGTGCGGGTGCGACCGAACCGCAAGGGCAGTCGGCCGCGAACCAAGCAGCGGCCCGAGCACGCCGACGCCGTCGCCGGCATGGTGGTCGGCGTCGACCGCGGCCGCTACAGCGTGCTGGTCGACGAGAACGGACCCGACGAGCGCATCATCATGGCGGCGCGGGCGAGCGAGCTGCGCCGCAAATCGGTCGTCACGGGCGATCACGTCGACCTCGTCGGCGACACGACCGGCGAACCCGGCACGCTCTCGCGCATCGTGCGGGTCGGCGAGCGCACGACGCTGCTGCGCCGAAGCGCCGACGACACCGACGAGGTCGAGCGCGTCATCGTCGCCAACGCCGACCAGATGCTCATCGTCGTGGCCGCGGCCAACCCCGAGCCCCGTCTGCGGCTGCTCGACCGGTACCTCGTGGCGGCCTACGACGCCGGCATCCGGCCGCTCCTCGTCATCACGAAGACCGACCTCGCCGACCCGGCCGAATTCCTCCGCAACTTCGAGGGGCTCGACCTGCCGGTCTTCCTGAGCGGCGAGGGGCGGGTGCCGCTCGACGAGATCGCCGCGGTGCTCGTCGGTCACCGCACCGTGTTCGTCGGGCACTCGGGCGTCGGCAAGTCCACGCTCGTGAACGCGATCGTGCCAAGCGCCAAGCGGGCGACCGGGCACGTCAACGTCGTCACCGGGCGCGGGCGCCACACCTCGTCGTCGACGGTGTGGCTTCGGTCGGAGTCCGCGGCCGGCACCGGCTGGGTCATCGACACCCCCGGTGTGCGTTCGTTCGGCCTCGGCCACATCGACCGCGCGAACATCCTGCGCGCCTTCACCGACCTCGACCGCATCGCCGAGCGCTGCCCCCGCGGGTGCACGCACCTGCCCGACGCGCCCGACTGCGCGATCGTCGAAGCCGTCGAAGCCGGAGAGCTCGGCGAGACCGGCCCGGCCCGCCTCGAGTCCCTGCAGCGCCTCCTGACCACCTTCGCCTGAAACGTGAACATCGGCGGGGTGCTTACCATGGGGTATGACCGATGCACGACTCGCCCCCGGCGACACCGCTCCTGATTTCACCCTGCTCGACCAGAACGGCGCCCCGGTCACCCTCTCGGCCCTGCGCGGCTCGAAAGTGGTGCTGTACTTCTACCCCGAGGCGATGACCCCGGGCTGCACGACCGAGGCGTGCGACTTCCGCGACAACCTGAACTCGTTCGCGAGTGCCGGCATCCGCGTGCTCGGCGTCTCGAAAGACGACGTCGACAAGCTCCGGCGCTTCGCCGAGCGCGACCGGTTGACCTACACGCTGCTCTCGGACACCGATCTCGCGGTGCAGCAGGCCTACGGCGTGTGGGGCGAGAAATCGCTCTACGGCAAGATCGTCGTCGGCTCCATCCGGTCGACGTTCGTCATCGGCGAAGACGGCCGCATCGAGCGCGCCTTCTACAACGTCAAGGCGACGGGCCACGTCGCGCGACTGCGCCGCGACCTCGGTCTCGACGACTAGCAGTACGGCGAGCGGTACTGCACTACGGACTACGGCTGGCCCTGCTCGGCTCCGTCGTCGTCTTCCTCTTCGGGGCGCGCGTAGGCCAGCCGCACCGGCGTCCACAGCAAGAGGCCGATGACGGTGATCGCGGGCACGAGCAGCGCCCACCCCACATCGGGGCGGGCGAACAGGCCCTGGAACGCGCCGACCGCGACCGACAGCTGCAGGATCTGCCAGACGATCGCGGCCGCCCGCGACCAGGGCGCCCGCCTGAGCGAGCCGAATGCGACCGTCACCACCCAGATCGCCCCGATCGCGACGAGCACGAGCAGCGCGATCGCCGTGGTGTACGACGAGGGCGCGAGCGACAACAGGTCGATCACGAGCCAGATCACGAGGGCGACCATCGCCGCAGCCTCGAGGAAGAGCAGCACGCTCACGACGGCGAGTGCGCTCCGCACACCGGTTTCGGAGGTCGTGGTCTCCGACGACGACTCCTGATTCACAGGGTTATCCCATACACGGCTATTGATTCGATCTCTCCGCTATGCGACCATTTATGAGGCCGAATTGATGCTCACAGGGACGTGAGCCGATCAGCACTGATCCTACTTCCCGAGATTCGGCTTTCCCCCTGCAGCAGCCGTTTACGGCACAACGCAATCGTGCGCGTCTGCGATCGAAGTACACCCCGCAAGGAGCATCCCCATGGATTGGCGCGACAAGGCCGCCTGCCTCACCGCAGACCCGGAACTCTTCTTCCCGGTCGGCAACACCGGCCCCGCCGTCGACCAGATCGAGAAGGCGAAGACCGTATGCGGTCGCTGCACCGTCACCGAGATCTGCCTGCAGTACGCCCTCGAGACCGGCCAGGACTCGGGCGTGTGGGGTGGTCTCAGCGAAGACGAGCGCCGCGCCCTCAAGCGCCGCGCCGCCCGCGCCCGCCGCGCCTCCTGACGCGCCGCGCCTGACGCGCCGCGCCGCCGAGCGGCGGCGACGCCGACCACGGGAGCCACCGTTCACCGACCCGCGGTCAGCCGCTCCAGCTCGGGAATGAGCGCCGCGAACGCGCGGGCCCGATGGCTGTGCGTGTTCTTCACCTCGGGCGCGAGCTCGGCGGCGGAGACCTCGAAGCCCTCGGGCATGAAGATCGGGTCGTACCCGAACCCGTGCACCCCCGACTCCTCGAGCGCGATGCGCCCGGGCCACAGGCCCACAGCGGCGTACTCGTGCGGGCCGCCCGCCGCCTCGGGCACCACGAGCGCAATGGTGCAGTGGAAGCGCGCGGTGCGGTTCGGGTCGCGGATGTCGCCGAGCTGGGCGAGCAGCAGGTCGAGGTTGGCCTGTGCGCCCTTGCCCGGCCCCGCCCAACGCGCCGAGAAGATGCCGGGCGAACCGCCCATGACGTCGACCGCGATGCCCGAGTCGTCGGCGAGGGCGATGCGGCCGCTGTGCGCTGCCGCCGCCCTCGCCTTGATGAAGGCATTCGCCTCGAACGACGTTCCGTCTTCGACCGGCTCGGGCCCGTCGTAGGCGAGCACCGTGAGCCCAGGCATCCGCTCGCCCAGAATCTGCTGGAACTCGGCCACCTTGTGCTGATTGTGGGTGGCGAGCACGACCTCGAAACTCACGACCTCACTCCCCCGCGGCGCTGAGCGATTCCGCGAGCACGAGCTGCTGGATGCGCGTGAGCTCGGCCGTGCCGGCGAGAGCGAGGTCGAGCAGTGCGTCGAGTTCGCGGCGGTCGAAGGGCGCACCCTCGGCCGTGCCCTGCACCTCGACGAACAAGCCGCGGCCGGTCGCCACGACGTTCATGTCGGTCTCGGCGCGCACGTCTTCGACGTAGGCGAGATCGAGCATGGGGGTACCGTCGATGATGCCGACCGACACCGCCGAGACCGTGTCGATGAGCGGCTTGGCGCGCTGACCCACGAACTTCTTGTCGCGGGCCCACTCGATCGCGTCGGCGAGCGCGACGTAGGCGCCCGTGATCGCGGCCGTGCGGGTGCCGCCGTCGGCCTGCAGCACGTCGCAGTCGATCTGGATCGTGTTCTCGCCGAGCCCCTTGGTGTCGACGACCGCGCGGAGGCTCCGCCCGATCAGGCGGCTGATCTCGTGGGTGCGGCCGCCGATTCGGCCCTTGACGGCTTCGCGGTCGTTGCGCGTGTTCGTGGCGCGCGGCAGCATCGAGTACTCGGCGGTGACCCAGCCCTTGCCCTTGCCGTTCATCCAGCGCGGCACGCCGTTCGTGAACGACGCGGTGCAGAGCACCTTGGTCTTGCCGAACGAGATGAGGGCGCTGCCCTCGGCGTGCTCGCTCCAGCCGCGCTCGATGGTCACCTCGCGCAGTTGGTCGGCGGTGCGCCCGTCGGCGCGCACGAGGGCGGTGGGCTCGGATGTCTCGGTCATGCGTTCTCCTGTCGAAGCCGCCTGCGGTTGTCGGCGGAGCGGTGGTCTGGAATCGTCACGGCGCCGGTCTCGACGAGCTCGACGCTCGGGATCTCGGGGCCGATGAGGCGGTGGGCGAGGTCGAGGAAGGCACTCGTCGAATGCCCCGTCGCCTCGTAGCGGTAGCTCGGCGGGGTCGCGGCACGCCGCTCGGCGCCCGTGCCGACGAGCACCCGGTAGACGTCGTTCGCCGTCTCGACGTCGCTCGAGACGAGCGAGACGCCGTCGCCCATGACGTACGAGATCGCGCCCTTCAGGAACGGGTAGTGCGTGCAGCCGAGCACGAGGGTGTCGATGTCGGCGCGCTTCAGCGGCGCCAGGTACTCTTCGGCGACGGCGAGCAGTTCGTCGCCGGTCGTCACGCCTGCTTCGACGAACTCGACGAACCTCGGGCACGCCTGCGAGAAGAGCTCGAGGTGCGGTGCCGCGGCGAAGGCGTCGTCGTAGGCGCGCGAGCCGATCGTGCCGGCGGTGCCGATGACGCCGACCCGGCCGGTCTTCGTAGCCGCGACGGCGCGCCGCACGGCCGGCTGGATCACCTCGACGACCGGAACGTCGTACCGCTCGCGGGCGTCGCGCAGCATTGCGGCCGAGGCCGTGTTGCAGGCGATCACGAGCATCTTCACACCCTGGGCGACGAGGTCGTCGAGCACCGCGAGCGCGTAGCCGCGCACGTCGGCGATCTTCTTCGGCCCGTAGGGCGAGTGCTCGAGATCGCCGATGTAGAGGATCGACTCGTTGGGCAGCTGGTCTTTCACGGCCCGGGCGACGGTGAGGCCGCCGACCCCGGAGTCGAAGATTCCGATCGGTGCATCCGTCACGACATGCAAGCGTAGTGCTCCACGCTGAACGCGTCCTCATCGCTAGGCTGGGCGGGTGACCGGGTCTGCTGCGCTCTTCACCGACCGATACGAACTGACGATGGTGGATGCCGCGTTGCTGGACGGCACCGCACACCGCGAGTCGCTCTTCGAAGCCTTTGCGAGACGTCTCCCCGACGGGCGGCGCTACGGCGTCGTCGCGGGCACCGGGCGGCTGCTCGAGCTGATCCGGCGGTTCCGCTTCGACGAGGCCGAGCTCGAGTGGTTGCGCGCGCACGAGGTCGTGCGGCCCGCGACGCTCGACTGGCTCGCCGACTACCGGTTCACGGGCGACATCTGGGGCTACCGCGAGGGCGAGGCGTACTTCCCGGGCTCTCCGCTCTTGACGATCCAGGCGACGTTCGCCGAAGCCGTCATGCTCGAGACCGTCGTGCTCTCGACCCTCAACTACGACTCCTCGGTCGCGAGCGCCGCGGCCCGCATGGTGTCCGTCGCCCTCGGCCGGCCGATCGCCGAGATGGGCTCGCGGCGCACGAGCGAGCGGGCCGCCGTCGCTGCGGCACGCGCCGCCTACATCGCGGGCTTCGACGCCACCTCGAACCTCGAGGCCGGCCGCACCTGGGGCATCCCGACGATGGGCACCGCCGCGCACGCCTTCACCCTGCTGCACGACACCGAAGAGGCGGCGTTCCGCGCCCAGGTCGAGGCCTTCGGCCCGAAGACGACCCTGCTCGTCGACACGTACGACATCACGAAGGGCGTCGAGCTGGCCGTGAAGGTCGCGGGCCCCGAACTCGGCGCCGTGCGCATCGACTCGGGCGATCTGCCGACCGTCGTCGCCGCCGTGCGCGAACAGCTCGACTCGCTCGGCGCGGTCGACACGCGCATCACGGTGACGAGCGACCTCGACGAGTTCACGATCGCCGGTCTCTCGGGCGCCCCCGTCGACGCCTACGGCGTCGGCACCGCCGTCGTGACGGGTTCTGGTTTCCCGGCCGCGGGCATGGTGTTCAAGCTCGTGGCTCGCCGTGACGATGCCGGCGAGTGGGTCTCGGTCGCGAAGGCGTCGACGCAGAAGGCGAGTGTCGGCGGTCGCAAGAACGCCGCACGGCGGCTCGACGCGACGCTCACTGCGCGCGAAGAGCTCGTCTTCGTCGGCGACGGCCCGGGCGGCGAGGCCGAGTTCGAGACGGGCGGGCAGTTGCGCCCGCTCATGGTGCAGCTGATGTCGGGCGGCGAGCCCGACCCGGCCCACCTCGGCGAGGCCGGTACCGAGGCCGCGCGCGCGCACCGCGCCGCCGTCATGCAGGAGCTGCCGATCGAGGCGTTCCGGCTGGGCCGGGGCGAGCCGGTGATCCCGACGACGTACCGCTGAGCCGCCGCTGAGCTACTGCTGAGCTACTGCTGAGCGCCGCTACTCGGCCTTCATCTTCTCGTAGATCGCCTTGCACGTCGGGCAGACGGGGAACTTCTCGGGGTCGCGCCCCGGGGTCCACTTCTTGCCGCACAGCGCCTTCACGGGCTTGCCGGTGAGAGCCGACTGCAGGATCTTGTCTTTCTGGACGTAGTGCGAGAAGCGCTCGTGATCGCCGGGCTCGATGGCCTCTTCGTTCAGGAGCTTCTCGAGTTCGCGGTCGAGCACGTCGGTGCCGCCGCCGGGCGAGTCGGGGTCGGCGATGCTCGCGCGCACGGTGTGCGACGACTGGGCGAAGATCATGCGACGATTCTACGCGCGGATCGCGGCAGCGAGGATCTCGGGTCCGCGGCGGTCGACGACCTTGCCGCCCGCCACGACGCCGATCGCGAGCACGATCAGTCCGAGGCCGATTCCAGAGGCGAAGGATGCCGCGTGCCAGGCCGGGTCGACGAAGATGCCGAGTGCCGCGAACACCACGGCGGGCAAGGCGATGAGCAGCGAGCCGAGCATCGTGATCGACTGCACGAGCGCCGTGATCGTGCCCGTCGCCTGCGGCTGCTGGAACGGGCTGTCGCCCGGCTTGACCGCCGGGTACGGGAATCGGGCCGAGGTGATCGAACCGACGCCGAGGCCGGCGAGCAGAAGGGCCGTGCTCACGCCGAGCAGCGACGGCAGCAGGCGCCAGTCGTTCAGCACGAACACCGTGACGGCGCTGCCGAGCCCGATGACGAGCACACCCGCGATCAGCACGGGCACGAGACGGCCGATGCGATCGGAGGAGCCGCGCACGCCCGAGACGACGTGCAGCCAGATCGCGGTCGAGTCGTAGGCGGTGTCGTTGTGCAGGCTCCAGCCGAGGAACAGGCACATGAGCGGCACGGGGATGAGCCACAGGTACTCGTTCGGCACACCGGCGAGACTGAGGGGCACCATCACGATGATCGGCACGATCGGCACCATGAGCAGCGAGACCCAGTACCGGGCGTCACGGAACCAGTAGGTGAAGCTGCGTGCGGCGACGGCACCGCCGACGCCCTGCGGCATCCGGTCGAACCAACCGAGCCCGCGATAGCTCTTGGCCGAGGCCTCGCGGCCGGGGGTCACGAGCATCCGCGCGACGAGCGACTGCCAGCCGAACCAGACGACGACGAGGGTCGCCGCCGCGATGAGCAGCTTCAGAACGGCGGCGGCCCACTGGCCGCTCGCGGCGTCGCCGGGGATCGCGAACGCCGCACCGAACGGCGTCCACGAGAGCACTCCCGCGAGCGACTCCATGACCTGCACGCCCGAACTTGCCCAGTCGATCGTGACGAGCACGACGATGAGTGGCGAGGCCATCACGATCAGCAGCAGGCCGAGCACGCCGCTGAGCTCGCGCGCGCGTCGGGTCGCGAGCAGCAGCGAGGCGAGGCCGGTCGAGACCCGGGCGAGCATCAGGCACGTCGCGAACGCCAGTGCCGCTGCGATGATCGCGAGCAGAGTCTCGCCCACGCCACGCGACCACGTGACGACTGTGCCGAGCAGCACGATCGCGAGCACGATCGCGGGGATGCCGACGACGGCGGCCACCGCGAGGCCGATCGCGAGCGAGCGGTCGGGCAGGCCGAAGAGTGCGAATCGCCGGGGATCCATCGTGTCGTCGACGCCGAAGATCAGCGGCACGACGATGAAGCCGAGCACGATCACTGCGCCCGCGACGACGAAGATGTCGCGGATGATCTCGACGTCGTCGACGAAGCGCAGCCCCACGAGCGCGACGAACAGCATCGCTGCCAGCCCGAGGCCGTAGATCAGCCCGATGACGATGCCGACGACCTGCCAGGGGCTGCGCCGGAAGATGTTCCCGAGCAAGCGCAGTTTCAGTCGGAGAAACTGTGCAACCATTCCATGCCTTCCGCAGCCTTGCGTCCGCCCGCGAGCTCGACGAATCGGTCTTCGAGGGTCGCTCCGGCGCGAACCTCGTCGAGCGTGCCCGAGGCGAGCACCCGCCCGGCGACGATGATCGCGGCCGAGTCGCAGACGCGCTCGATGAGGTCCATGCCGTGGCTCGAGAGCACGACCGTGCCGCCGCCCGCGACGTAGCGCTCGAGGATCTCGGTGAGGTTCGCCGCCGACACCGGGTCGACGGATTCGAACGGCTCGTCGAGCACGAGCAGCCGCGGCGAGTGGATCATGGCGCACGCGAGTGCGATCTTCTTCGTCATGCCGGCCGAGTAGTCGGCGACGAGGCGATCGACCGCGTCGTCGAGGCCGAACGCCGCGATCAGGTCGGCGCTGCGCTCGCGTACCGTGCGACTGTCGAGGCCGCGGAGCACCCCCGAGTAGTAGAGCAGTTGCGCGCCGGTCAGCCGGTCGAAGAGTCGCAGCCGGTCGGGCAGCACCCCCGTGGCGTGCTTGGCCGCCTGCGGGTTCGCCCAGGCGTCGATGCCGTGGATGCGCACGCTGCCCGCGTCGGGGCGCAGCAGGCCGGTGACCATCGAGAGCGTCGTGGTCTTGCCGGCGCCGTTCGGGCCGACGATGCCGAAGAACGACCCGGTGCGCACCTCGAGGCTGATGCCGTCGACGGCGGTGTTCTCGCCGAATCGCTTCACGAGGCCCTCGATCGCGAGTACCTTCGGCGCGCTCGCCGGGGGGGCACTGCGAGCCGGGCGAAGCATGCGCTTCTTGCGCGCCGCCGATTTCTTGGGTGCGGCGATCACCGCGACGGCCTGTGCCGCGCTGCCGGATGCCGCGGGGCCGTCGACTGCCGCAGAATCGGGTGTCGACGGCGCTGAGGTCGAGGGCGCCGGTGCCGATGGTGCTGGCGCTGACGGCGCGTCGACGACGGGCACTTCCGCGTCGACGACGGGCACTTCCGCGTCGACGACGGGCACTTCCGCAGCGGCAGCCGCCGTCACTGCGGCCGCTGCGGGCCACTGCGGCGCACGTTCGACGGTCTCCTCGTTGATCTCGGATCGAGCGGCGATCTCGGCGCCGGCGGCACGGGTCTCGGGCGCCACGGGCGGCTCCGAGACCGCCGCAGCCGACGTGTCGGGGGTTCTGCGCGCGGGGCGCTCTGCTGCGGTCGTCTCGGTCGTCAGCGCGGCGGCGACCCGCTGCGTCTGCCGGTGCGTTGCGGCGCTGGCGGCGGCAGCGGTGCGACCGCTCGAGCCGGCCGCGGTGCTCTTCGCCGTCGACGCTCGGGGTGTGCGCGTCGCCTTCGCGGCCTCTCCGCGTGCGGTGGCGGCCTTCGCCGAAGCCGTGCGCGACGCCGCCGTGCGCTTGGACGCCGGCCGGCTCTCGGTCGCCTCGCCCTCGGCAGCGGCCTCAGCGGCCTGCTTCTTCGCCGCAGTGGTCTTCGCCGCAGTCGTTTTCGCCGCGGCCGTCTTCGCAGCGGCGGTCTTGGCAGTAGCCGACTTCGCCGCGGCCGTCTTGGCCGCAGTGGTCTTGGCAGCGGCCGTCTTAGCGGCAGTCGTCTTCGAGGCGGTCGTCTTGGCAGCCGTCGTCTTGGCAGCGGTCGTCTTGGCGGCGGTCGACTTCGTGCCCGCCGATGTCGCAGCGGCGGTCTTGGATGACGCAGTGCGCGCGGAGGGGACGGCCGCCGCTGCCGAGCGTTCCGACGGGGACGGTGTCGATTCAGACGCCCCCACGCCGGTGGCTTCGGCAGTTTCGTCGTCGTGTTCGGAGCGCGAAACAGAAGTCACCCAGACAACCTATCAATCAGTACCCCCGATGCGAACGTCGCCACGTGCAAGATCGCGCTGAAAACTGGGTATCGGCTGAGCGTCGTATCACGATCGCACTACGACCGTGTCCCCCGGATGGCAGGCGGCATGCCCCCACCGATATCCTGAGGATCGGCATAACGGCGTGTCCAAATGTGAACTTCCGGATGAATTCCGGGCCAATCCTCGGCGACGGGGATCCGCTCCTCGGCGACGAGGGCGAGCGCCCGGGCATCCGACCCACCGAAGGAGATGCAGTGAACACCCAGATCGTGATTCTCGCGGCCGGCATGGGCAGCCGCCTCGGGCGATCCCTCCCCAAACCCCTCACCGAGCTCAGCGACGGCCGCACCATCATGCGCCAGCAGTTCGACAACATCGAGCACGCGTTCGGCGGCAACGCCAACGTGACGATCGTCGTCGGCTACAAGCTCGAGCACATCATCGAGGCGTTCCCGCAGGCGTCGTTCGTCTACAACGAGGAGTACGACCAGACGAACACGTCGAAGAGCCTCATGCGCGCCCTCTCGGCTTCACAGCCCGGCGGTGTGCTGTGGATGAACGGCGACGTCGTCTTCGACCCCGCGATCCTCGATCGCGCGCTGCCCTTCATCGCCCGCGACCAGTCCTTCGTCACCGTCAACACCTCGAAGGTGTCCGACGAAGAGGTGAAGTACACGACGAGCGCCGAGGGCTACATCAAGGCACTCTCGAAGACCGTCAAGGGCGGTCTCGGCGAGGCCGTCGGCATCAACTACATCTCGAGCCGCGACAAGGCGACGTTCCTCGCCCACCTCGCGCGCGTCGGCGACCAGGACTACTTCGAGCGCGGCCTCGAGCTCGCGATCGAGCAGAACGGCCTCCTCGTCGAGCCGATGGACATCTCCGACCTCTACGCGGTCGAGATCGACTTCGCCGAAGACCTGGAGCGCGCGAACCACTTCGTGTGACCTGCACCACAGCACCAGCACAGCAGAGAAGAGGGGGTGGCACCAGGCCAACCGACGTCTCTGTGTTTTTGAAATGAGTGTTTTGGAGAAAAGTGTTAGCAATGGGAGTGGCAGAAGGAC
>NZ_JBSHJY010000061.1:0-15813 GCF_053619715.1 Agromyces sp. NPDC055520
CCTCGTGCTGCGGTGAGCACGAGGCATCCGCTCGCCTGCGTCGGCGACGACCGCGATGATGGAGTGATGACCACCCTCTCCCCGTTCGCCGCATACCTGATCGCGCTCGACGGGGCACGACGATGAGCGCTGCGGCCGAAGCCACCGTCGGCACGGTCATGGCCGACCTCGCCGCCCTCGAAGACCCGAAGGTGCGGGCGGTCAACGAACGCCACGGCGACGACCACGGCGTGAACCTCACGAAGCTCCGCGCCGTCGCGAAGCGGGTCGGCACGCAGCCCGAACTCGCCCGCGAACTGTGGTCGACGGGCGACACCCCGGCCCGCCTCGTGGCGCTGCTCATCAGCCGCCCGAAGCAGTACAGCGCGGCCGAGCTCGACGCCATGCTCCGCGAGGCCCGCGTGCCCAAGGTGCACGACTGGCTCGTCAACTACATCGTCAAGAAGAGCCCGCACGTCGAAGAGCTGCGCCTCGCCTGGTTCGACGACGCCGACCCCGTCGTCGCGAGCGCCGGGTGGGCGCTGACGACCGCCCGGGTCGCGAAGTCGCCCGATGGGCTCGACCTGCCCGGGCTGCTCGACCTCATCGAGGTGCACATGAAGCAGGCGCCCGACCGCCTGCAGTGGGCCATGAACGAGACGCTCGCGAACATCGGCATCCATCACCCCGAGTACCGCGCCCGCGCGCTCGAGATCGGCGAGCGCCTCGAGGTGCTGAAGGACTACCCGACTCCGCCGAACTGCACCTCGCCGTTCGCCCCCATCTGGATCAACGAGATCGTGCGGCGCCAGACGGGCGACTGACCGACGGGCGATTGACCGACGGGCGGCTAACGGTCGGAGCGGCGTTCGAGGGGCTCGGGCAGCACCCAGCGCTTCGGCCGCTCGGCCTCGGCCGGCCGCATGCGGCCACCGAGGTAGAACATGACGAGGGATGCCGCGATGAGCGCCGTGCCGAGCGGCAGCACGATGGAGTTCAGCAGGTCGAGGGCGAGCAGCCAGAAGTACAGCACGGTCTGCCCGGGTTCGGCGTTGAGCCAGGCGCTCGAGAAGAGCCCGGGCTGCACATAGGTGGCCAACACGCCCCCGACGACCGTCAGGCCGATGCCCCACCACAGGGTTCGCTTCGGCATGCTCTCTCGCATCGGACCTCCTCGTTCGGTGCTGAACGTTATCAAGGAATGCCCGCGATGAACACGGCTATCACGCGAGCCCGCGCCACGCGGCATCCGCTCGGTTGTCGCACCGGACTCAGTATTGCAGCAGCGAGAAGATCTCGTAGCGGTCGCCGAGCGCTGCGCGGCCGCCGAGGCCCTCGAGCTCGAGCGCGACCGAGATGCCGGCGACCTGCCAGCCGGCGCGCTCGACGAGGCGCGCGGCGGCTCCGACCGTGCCGCCCGTGGCGAGCACGTCGTCGACGATGAGCACGCGGGAACCGGGCGGCAGCTCGCCCTCGTGCACCTCGAGCGCGGCGGTGCCGTACTCGAGGGCGTAGTCCTCGCGAAGCACGGCGCGCGGCAGCTTGCCGGCCTTGCGGATCGTGAGCACTCCGGCGCCGCAGATCGCCGAGGCGGCGCCCGCGATGAGGAACCCGCGCGCCTCGACCCCGCCGATGTCGTCGAACCGGCCGGCGAACGGCTCGGTCAGCGCCGTGCCGAGCGCGTGCAGCGCGGGGCCGCTCGCGAACACCGGGGTCAGGTCGCGGAACGTCACGCCGGGTTCGGGGAAATCGGGGATCGACGCGATGAGGCTCGAGACGAGCTCGCGTGCAGACTGCTCGGTCACCGAGCAAGGCTATCGCGGCGGTGCCCGCCACCCGCGAATCAATCATTCGTTCGATGCCTCCGCCCAGCGTCGACTGCGAAGATGGAAGCATCCCCCGAACTCTGGAGTCTTCAGTGTCACCGAAACGCCTCTATCGCGCCCTCGCCTTCGCCGAGGCCGTCACATGGACGATCCTGATCGTCGCGATGATCCTCAAGTACGCTGCGGGCGTCGAGTGGGCGGTGCTGGTCGGCGGGTCGATCCATGGTTTCGTGTTCCTCTCGTACGCGCTCACGGCCGTCATCATCGGCGTCAACCAGCGCTGGAACGTCGGCCGCATCGCGTTCGCCGTGCTCACCGCGATCGTCCCCTACGCGACCATCCCGTTCGAGCTGTGGCTCGTGCGCAAGGGCCACCTCGAGGGCGACTGGCGCCGTGAGAAGACCGACCACCCGGCCGACTCGAACTGGGTCAACGGGCTGCTGCGCTGGTTCCTCGCGCGCCCCGTGCTGCTCATCTCGCTCGCGGTCGTCGGCATCGCCGTCGTCTTCGCGACGCTGCTCGTGATCGGCCCGCCCGGCGGCCGCGAAGCCTGATCCAGCCGCGGCCGCGAGGCCCGACCCGGCCGCGGGAGCGCAGAATGGTGACATGCCCATCCTCAACAAGGACATGTCGGTCTGCATCTCGCTCGCGGGCCGGCCGTCGAACCTCGGCACCCGGTTCCACAACTTCCTCTACGACGAGCTCGGGCTGAACTTCGTCTACAAGGCGTTCACGACCGACGACATCGAGGGTGCGGTGCGCGGCATCCGGGCGCTCGGCATCCGCGGCTGCTCCGTGTCGATGCCGTTCAAAGAAGCCGTCATCCCCCTCGTCGACATCGTCGAGCCCTCGGCCGCGGCGATCGAATCGGTCAACACGATCGTGAACGACGGCGGCGTGCTCACCGCGTCGAACACCGACTACGAGGCGATCGCAGAGCTCATCGCCGAGAACGCGCTCGACCCCGCGCAGTCGGTGCTCGTGCGCGGTTCGGGCGGCATGGCGAAGGCCGTCGTCGCGGCGTTCCGGGGCGCGGGCTTCTCCGACGTGGTGATCGTCGCGCGCAACGCCGCGCTCGGGCCCGCGCTCGCAGCGCAGTACGGCTACGCGTGGACGGCCGACGACCCCGAACCGGGCGCCGACGTCATCGTGAACGTCACGCCGCTCGGCATGCAGGGGGCGGATGCCGCGGCGCTCGCGTTCTCGGACGAGCAGGTCGCCGCGGCATCCGTCGTCTTCGATGTCGTGGCGTTCCCGGCCGAGACGCCCCTCGTGCTGGCCGCGCGGGCCGCTGGCAAGCTCGTCATCAGCGGTGCCGAGGTGCACGCGATGCAGGCCGCCGCCCAGTTCGAGCGCTACACCGGGGTGGCGCTCACGCGCGACCAGATCGAGCGCGCCGCCGCCTTCTCGCGCGCCGAGTAGCGCCCTCGTTGGTCGAGTAGCGCGCGACGAAGGAGCACGCGTATCGAGACCCCGCGACCTGTCTCGATACGCTCCTTCGTCGCTACTCGACCACCGGCCGGCGTCAGCGGCGCACGCGGTTGACGAGCGACGTCCAGACGAGCGCCGTCGTCGCGCACGCGAAGAGCCCGACGAGCACCCACGGCAATGCCGCGAGGCCGATCACGCCGTAGAGCGCTGCGCCGACGAGCGCACCGCCGCCGATGCCGGTGTTGAAGGCCGTCGTGTAGAACGACGCGGCGGCGTCGCGGATGCGCGCCGACGCCGAGTGCAGCAGCCGGGTGTTGAGCATCGTCGGCAAGGCGCCGAACGCCGTGCCGAAGAACAGGAAGCTCGCGATGCCGGCCACGGGCACCTGGGGGAACAGGGCGAGCCCGACCGTGCCGAGGGCGGTGCCGACCATCGCGACCACGAGCCCGACCGTCGGGCGACGCCCGAGCACGGCGCCCGCGAGCACCAGGCCGACCGCGCCCGCGATGCCGTAGGCGAGCAGCATCGGGCTGATCGCGCTCGCCGGCAGGCCCATGACGTCGGTCAGGTACGGCGCGACGTAGGTGTAGAAGCTGTACATGCCGACCATCGCGGTCGCGGTGATGAGGCAGACGACGATGACGGGCACGAAGGTCGGGTCCTTGCGCACGCGAACCGGCGCGGCACCCGCTTCGCCGGCATGGTGGCGAACCGGCGGCAGGAACCGCCACACGAGCAGCGCGCCGAGCAGGGTCAGCACGCCCATCGCCGCGAACGCGAACCGCCAGCCGAACGCCTGCCCGAGCGCCGTGCTGAGCGGCACGCCGAGCACGAACGCCGCCGAGCCGCCCGCGACCGAGATCGACACGGCGCGTGCGAGCTGCTCCTTCGGCACGAGGTGCCCGGCGTACGCGCCGACGACCGACCAGAACACACCGTGCGCCGCGCCGCCGAGGATGCGCGTGGCCACCACGGTCGGATAGTTGGGCGCGATCGCAGTGAGCACGCAGCTGACCGCGAGCACGGCGAGGGTGATGACGATGAGCGTGCGCCGCGGCATCCGCTTGGTGAGGCTCGCGAGCGGCACCGTGAGCACCACGACGGTCGCGGCGAACACGGTCAGGAGCAGGCCCACGAGGGGTTCGCCGACGCCGAGGTCGCGGCTCATGTCGGGCAGCAGGCCGGTCGGCAGCATCTCGATCGTGACCGAGAGGAACACCGCGGCGGCGAGCACGATGAGGCCGAGCCACGGGAAGGGGGGTGCAGGATGCACCGTAGGAATCGAAGAGGTCATGTGAATCGCCTGGACGAATGTCACTCGTGCGGCGCAGGCGGGGCTCCGCGATTGCGCGAACGGCCACGAGGACTGCGCGCCGATGTGCGCGCCCAGGGCCGTCGGGACGCGACGACCGTCACCGAGTCTACCGGTTCGGTGCCTGAGAGTTCAGGATGCCGCGTGGCCGACGTCGGCACGGCCTGCTCACCTGAGCACGGCCGGTACACTTGCAGGGTCAGGCATTCGCCCCGCGGCATCCGCTCGCCGCCGTTCTCTGGAGCCCGCCACTCGTGACCACTGAAGCACCCGCCCCTTCGACAAGCTCAGGGACCGCCGCTGCCCCCTCGACCGGCTCGGGGGTCGCCGCGATGGCGGTGCTCGACACCGTCGAGGTCGCGGCCACCACTCCCGAGAAGGAGCAGCCGTACGCCGCGCTGGGCCTGAAGCCCGACGAGTACGAGCGCATCCGCAACATCCTCGGCCGCCGCCCCACGAGCGCGGAGCTCGCGATGTACTCGGTCATGTGGAGCGAGCACTGCTCGTACAAGTCGTCGAAGATCTACCTTCGCCAGTTCGGCAAGAAGGTCACGCCCGAGATGAAGAAGAACCTCATGGTGGGCATGGGCGAGAACGCGGGCGTCATCGACGTCGGCGAGGGCTGGGCGGTCACGTTCAAGATCGAGAGCCACAACCACCCGAGCTACATCGAGCCGTTCCAGGGCGCCGCGACCGGCGTCGGCGGCATCGTGCGCGACATCATCTCGATGGGCGCACGCCCCGTCGCCGTCATGGACGCGCTGCGCTTCGGCGCCATCGACCACCCCGACACCGCCCGCGTCGTGCACGGCGTGGTGAGCGGCATCAGCTTCTACGGCAACTGCCTCGGCCTGCCGAACATCGGCGGCGAGACCTGGTTCGACCCGGTGTACCAGGCGAACCCGCTCGTGAACGCCCTCGCGGTCGGCGTCATGCGCCACGAAGACCTGCACCTCGCGAACGCGAAGGGCGCCGGCAACAAGGTCGTGCTCTTCGGCGCTCGCACGGGCGGCGACGGCATCGGCGGCGCGTCGATCCTCGCCTCCGACAGCTTCGACGAGGGCGGCCCGACCAAGCGGCCCGCGGTGCAGGTCGGCGACCCCTTCGCCGAGAAGGTGCTCATCGAGTGCTGCCTCGAGCTCTTCGCCGGCGACCTCGTCGAGGGCATCCAAGACCTCGGCGCGGCCGGCATCTCGTGCGCGACCTCCGAGCTCGCGTCGAACGGCGACGGCGGCATGGCGATCGTGCTCGACGACGTGCTGCTGCGCGACCCGACGCTCACGCCCGAAGAGATCCTGATGAGCGAGAGCCAGGAGCGCATGATGGCGATCGTGCGCCCCGAGAAGCTCGACGGCTTCCTCGAGGTGGTTGCGAAGTGGGACGTCGAGACGAGCGTGCTCGGCGAAGTCACCGACACCGGTCGCCTCTCGATCATGTGGCACGGCCAGGAGATCGTGAACGTCGACCCGCGCACCGTCGCCGTCGACGGCCCGGTCTACGAGCGCCCCGTCGCCTACCCCACTTGGATCGACGCGCTGCAGGCCGACACGGCCGCGAAGCTCGACCGCCCCGCGACGCCCGAAGAGATCCGCGTGCAGTTCCTGCAGCTCGTCGGCTCGGCGAACCAGGCCGACGCCGCGTGGGTCACGAACCAGTACGACAAGTACGTGCTCGGCAACACGGCGCTCAGCTACCCCGACGACGCCGGCATGGTGCGCGTCGACGAGGAGTCGGGTCTCGGCGTCGCGCTCGCGACCGACGCGAACGGCCGCTACTCGCAGCTCGACCCGCGTCAGGGCGCGAAGCTCGCGCTCGCCGAGGCGTACCGCAACGTCGCCGTCTCGGGTGCGGTGCCGGCCGCGGTCTCCGACTGCCTGAACTTCGGCTCCCCCGAGAACCCCGAGGTCATGTGGCAGTTCTCAGAGACCGTCGAAGGCCTGAGCGATGGATGCCTCGAGCTCGGCATCCCGGTCACGGGCGGCAACGTCTCGTTCTACAACCAGACCGGCGACGTTCCCATCCACCCGACCCCGGTCATCGCCGTGCTCGGCGTGATCGACGACGTCGCCCGTCGCATCCCCTCGGGCTGGCAGGACGACGGCCACAACATCTACCTCCTCGGCGACACCGCGCTCGAGCTCGATGGCTCCGCGTGGGCCGGTGTCGTGCACGGCCACCTCGGCGGTCGACCGCCGGCGGTCGACCTCGCGGGCGAGAAGCGCCTCGCCGAGCTGCTCAACGCCGCGGCGATCGAAGGGCTCGTCGACTCGGCGCACGACCTCTCCGACGGCGGCCTCGCGATCGCCCTCGCCGAGGCGGTCGGCCGCTTCGGCGTCGGCGCCCGTGTCGTGCTCGACGAGGTCGCCGGCGACGCCGGCATCGACCTCGCGACCGCGCTCTTCTCAGAGTCGACCGGCCGGGTCATCGTGACGGTGCCGCGTGAAGACGACGTGAAGTTCCGCGGCCTCTGCGAGGGGCGCGATTACCCGGTGCGTCGCATCGGCGTGACCGACGCGACATCCGGTGCCCTCGAAGTGCAGGGACTCTTCACGGTCTCGATCGACGAACTGCGCTCCGTCAACCGCGCACCGCTCGCCGACGCGTTCGGCCCGGTCGTCGGGTACTGACCTCAGCACGGTGGTCGAGCAGCAGCACTACACCGAGGCCTACGCGGCCTCGCACGGTCGCTTCGCCGTCATTCCTGCGGCGTACGTCGTGCTCCAGCGCGGCGACGAGGTGCTGCTGCAGTTGCGCCGCGGCACGGGCTACTTCGACGAGCACTGGGCATGCGGCGCGGCAGGCCATGTCGAGCAGGGCGAATCCCTGCTCGCCGCCGCCGTGCGCGAGGCCGGCGAGGAGCTCGGGGTCGACCTCGACGAGTCGGCGCTCACAGTGCTGACCGTCATGCACCGCACGGGCGGCGCGCCGCACCGGGCGATCGAGGAGCGCATCGACGTGTTCTTCAGCGCGACCGAGTGGCGCGGCGAACCCCGGCTCATGGAGGACAAGGCCGCCGAGCTCGCCTGGTTCCCGCTGGGCGCCCTGCCCGACCCGGTCGTACCCCACGAGCTCGCCGTGCTCGAGGCGCTGCGCGACGGCCACCTCGACCCGATCACGCCATACGGGTTCTGAAGTGGCTCCCGAGTCGTCGCCGCTCGCCCTCGTGTGGGTGCCGATCGCGCTGCTCGCGATCGCGATCGTCGTCGGCATCGTCGTGCGCTGGGTCCGCGCCCCGCGTAGCACGCGCTCGCGTCTGCGGCATGCACTCGGGCCGCTCATGAGCGCCGGGGAGAAGTACCAGGAGCTGCACACCGGGCAGCGGGGGCTCCAGGACTCGATCATCGAGTGCATTCAGGAGCAGGAGTCGCAGGGCTCGGAGCGCGGCATCCGATCGGTACCACCTCATGCGCCCTCCCCTGCCGCCGTGCACCCATTCTGGCGTGAGGGCGAGCGGATGCCGCGTGCATGGCGATAGCCTGTTGGCACTGACCGGGGGCACGAGCCCGACCGGCGAAGACGAACGGAGCGGACGATGGACGGCATGCTCGGCTGGAATCTCCTCGCGATCGTCGTCGGTGTCGGCTACCTCGTCCTCATCGTCTGGGTCGTGTCACGGATCCTCCGGACCGACGAGTTGAACGAACTCGAGCGCTGGGTGTGGGTGATCGCGGTGATCTGCTTCCCGCTCATCGGCTCCATCGTGTGGTTCGCCGCCGGGCCCCACCCCTTCGGGATTCGCATCAGCCGCGACCTCCGGTAGTCGACGAACTGGCTGTGCGCAGTCTGTAGACGTGCGTCTACATCTCTGAGAAGCTGAAGGCATGCACACGGTCACGTCCCGTGAGCTCAAGCAGAACCCCAACGAGGTGTACCAGCGTGTTCTCGCATCCGGGGAGGAGCACGTCATCACCTCGCACGGCCGCAGTGTCGGGGTGAAACTCGTGCCCGACCGTCCAGGACCCCAACGGTGGGTGCCCGCCAACGTGCTTCGTGGCGCACTCCCCAAGCCGACCCGCGGCGACATCGACGAGTTCCTTCGCGACCTCGACGCGCTCCGCGATTCCGAGCCGCTCCGCGACCCATGGGAGCAGGCGGAGTGATCCTCCTCGACACGAATGCCCTGATCGATCTCCCCCGCGACGAGTTGCTCACGGACATGCTCGGCGCGAGCATCTTGAGCCGAGCCAAACTCGAGTTCGGCATTCGGATCGCGCGCACCGACGCGATCGCGTTGGCGCGAGCGGAATACCTCGCAGCACTCGACAAGCTGGTCGACTGGATCCCGTTCGATGACGCAGCGTCTCGAGCATATGGCTACCTCGCCGCGGCGATGCATCGCGACGGTGCCACCGGGCGCGCCCGGAAGACGGACACCTTCATCGCCGCCCAGGCCCACGCACTCGGAGTTCCGTTGCTGACCCGCAACGTCGACGACTTCGCACGGGTCGCGCACCTGGTGCAGATCATCGACCCGGGGCCGGCCGCCTGACGAACGCGGCTCGCGCACCCTGGCGAACGCGAGCGGGCCGCGCAGCAGGACGGCTCGAGAACCCGACCGCGGGCAGCTGCCATCATTGAGCCCATGGAACGCTCCCAGCGCATCGTCTTCGCCATCTTTCTCGTGCTGTTCGCGGTCGTCGCGATCCTGCTCTCGGCGTCGGCGATCCAGTTGTCGTACCAGTTGGACGACGGCACTACGACGATGCACCACGCGACGTTCGAGCCGGCCGTGGTCTCGACGGTGATCACCTCGGTGGTCGGCCTCCTGCAGCTCGGCTTCCTGATCTGGAACCTCGTGTCGGAGCCGCCGGTCTTCGCCTGGTGGATCGCTCTGGCGCTCATCGTCATCGCCTGCGGGTGGACGATCTTCATGCTGTTCCAGCCGACCCCGTTGTTCTGACGCCTCGACTCAGGCGCCCGACGGCGGGTTCGCGAGCAGCTCGACCCGGTCGGCGAGGTAGCGGCCCAGCGGCGTGAGCGCGTCGGGCTGGGCCGGGTTCCAGCGCACGAACAGGTCGTCGCCGACCACCACGAGTGGTCCGGATGCCGCGGCTCGCGCGAGCTCGGCAGGATCGACCGGCGCCGCACCGAAGTTCACCGTCTCGCCCTCGGCAAAGCCGCCCTTCACCGCAGCGACGGCGAAGGCCCGCTGCTCGGCGATCGCCGCGGCGGGGGTGCTTCGCCTGACCGGGCGTTCGGCTCGCACGACGCGACCGGTCGCGAAGAGTCGCCCCTGGGCGTCGACGAGCAGCACGCCGAGCCGCCAGACCCGCCCGAGCGGTGTCATCCGTGCCGCACGTGGGATGCCGAGCGTGCGCCGCTCGGGTACGTACTCGGCGAGCGCCTCGTCGCGCGCGCCGTGCCGGCCGAGCTCCGCCGCGACAGCCGCGGCCGCCACGACGAGTGCTGAAGCGACCGACGGCTCGGGCGACGCGGGCCCCGCGGCATCCGTCATCGAATTCGCCTGCTCACCGCGACCGCCGGGCGACCGCGACAACGACCGCGCACCCGATCACGCGGCGCTCGCCGGCACCGGCACGCTGTAGTCGGCGTCGACCAGGATCGGCATGTGGTCGGACGACCCGCGCGCGAGCGTCTCGACGACCGCGATGTCGAGGCCGACCGAGGTCGCGAGGTCGAAGTGCCCGCGGAAGAACTTGTAGCGCGTGTAGGTGCGCTTGTCGCTGAGGGTCAGGTCGTAGCCCGAGTCGCGCACCTTCTCGCCGAGGTTCTCTTTGAAAATGGGGTAGTTGTAGTCGCCGACCATGAGGGTCGGCAGGCCGGGGCCGAGGAACTGCAGTTCACCGAGCGCCGACTTGATCTGGTGGCGTCGCAGCGAGTTCAACGCCGTCAGCGGCGCCGCATGGAACGAGGCGACGATGATCTCGCGCTGCGCCTCGGTGTCGTAGAGGCGCACGCCGATGAGCCTCTCGTGCGCGGGCTGCAGCAGCCGGTCGTGCAGCGACTTCTTGAGTGCGAACGACTGGATTCTCCGCGCATCGAAACGGTCGGCTCGGTAGTAGAGCGCGAGTCCGAGGCGGTTGCGCTGGGTCGCGTCGGCGAGCTGCAGGTCGTGGATCTGCTGCGGCAGGTCTTGCGTGTCGCACTCCTGCAGGCACAGGATGTCGGGCGCATGACGCTCGACGAGCCCGACGAGTTCGCCGCTCGCGCGGTGCTTGCGAAGGTTGTAACTGATGACGCGCATGATTCGATTAGCCTACGACTTCCGGCTTTCAACCAGCCCTGAATCGCAGATCACATCGGCCTGCGTCCGGGCGCGACTCCCACGCGCACATGCCGTGCCGTCGCGGCCTCCTCGAGCGCCAGGTCGAGTTCGGCGAGCGGATGCGTCGCGCCGACGAATTCATCGAAAGGCAGCAGTGGCCACGCGCGCTCGAGGAACGCGACCGCGCGCTCGAGGTGCCGCGCGGTGGAGTCGTGCACGCCGACGACGGTGACGAGGCGCCGGGCGATGGTCTCGGGGTCGAGAGTCACCTCACCGAGGGGCGAGGGGTTGCCGGGCGAGCCGCCGCCGGGCGAGGCGCTGCCAGGCGAGCCGCCGACGAGCACGACGACGCCGCCGACGCCCACGACGTCGAGCACGGTGCGCACCGCCGCTGCGGTTCCGGATGCCTCGATCGCCACGAGCACCTCGTCGAGGCCTCGCTCGGCGAGGCCGGCGAGCACGGCGGCGAGGCGCTCGGGCGAGCTGCCGCGGGCCGTCGGGTCGGCTGTGGCGGCGCCGAGCCGGTGGGCGAACGCCCGCCGCGAGGCATCCGGATCGGCGACGACGACCTCGGCGCCCGCCTCGACGGCCATCGCCGCGACGCTGAGACCGACCGGGCCGGCTCCCGTGACGAGCACGAGGGCGCCGTCGAGATCGACCTTCGCGGCGGCGGCGTCGAGGGCGGCGACCGCGGTGGCCGTCGCGCACGACGCCGGGGCCGCGACGGCCGCGGGCAGCGCCTCGCTGACGCGCACCGTCGCGGTGCCCGCCCGCAATTGCACGTGGGTCGCGAATCCGCCCGACAGCTCCCAGCCGCGATGCACGCGCTCGTGCCCGTACTGCGCGAGCGAGCGGCACTGCTGCGTGAGCCCCCGACGGCAGCGGTCGCAGTCGCCGCAACTAACCGCGACCGACCAGACGACGCGGTCGCCGAGTTCGAGCGGCGTGCCGTCGGCCCGCACCGCACCGGCGCCCACGGCGACGATGCGGCCGACCTGCTCGTGGCCGAGCACGAGCGGCGCTCGGGCCGGGCGGCGCCCGAGCACGGTGTGCACGTCGTCGCCGCAGACCGTCGCGAGCTCGACCTCGACGAGCGCGTCCCCCGGCGCGAGTCGCACTCCGGGCGCCGCGAGCGCCTCGTGCGGGCGACCCGGCTCGGACCAGACCATCGCCACCGGTGACGGGGTGACGATGACATCGAGTTCGCCGACGTGCGCGACGGTGTGCATCATGCGGTTCAGGTTATGCAGCGGCCGCCAACGCCGGGCGGCGGCGGGGTGGCCGGCAGGTGAACCGATCGCGATCGAATCCCGGTTGTGCGGCCTCAGCGCCGGATGCGCCCGGGCCCCGCCGCCGCGCCGAGCCCCACCACGATGATGCCGGCGAAGAGCCAGCCGTAGCGGCCCGAGACGACGCCGATCACGGCGAGCACGATGCCGACGACGACCACGATGCGCGAGAGGATGCGCCGGAACCTCGGCCGGGAGAAGAGCGGCGGTCGCTCGGCGGGCTCGCTCATGCGCCGACCGTGAACGTCGTGCCGGTCGCGGCCTCGGCGAAGGCCCAGAAGCGAGCGCCGATCGCGGGATCCGTCGAGATGCGCGTCGGAGTCTGCAGGGTCGGGTCTCCCTTGGTGAGCCAGCGCGGGCCCCAGAACTGGCCGCCCCGGGCGTCGGGCGCCGTGAGGGCGTGCAGCGCGACCTCTGCACCGCGGTGCTTGCCCTGCGCCCACGCCCCCTGCAGCGCGTCGGCGAATCGCGTCCCGGCGGTCGGCTCGTTGACGCCGGGCACACGCGGGGTGCGACCGCTGATCGAGTAACCGGGGTGGGCGACGAGGCTCGAGATCGCGGCATCCACCGCCCTGAGTCGCCGCTCGAGCTCGAAGGCGAACACCTGCGCGGCGATCTTCGATTGCGCGTAGGCGCGCCAGAAGTCGTAGCCGCGCATCAGTTGCAGATCGTCGATGCGGAACGTCGAGAGCCGGCTCGACAGCGACCCGAGGGCGACGATGCGCGCTCCGGGCGCGAGGTGGGGCAGCAGCCCGGCGAGCAGGGCGAAGTGGCCGAGCACGTTCGTTGCGAGCACGAGTTCGTTGCCGTCGGGTGATTCGAGGCGGGCGCCCGGCGTGTGCACCATGCCCGCGTTGGTCACGACCCCGTCGAAGGCCGGCCGGTGCAGCAGCCGGGCGGCGCCGGCGCGCACCGAGTCGAGCGACGCCAGGTCGATGACGAGCGGTTCGATGGATGCCTCGGGGCGTGCGCCGCGGATCGCCGCCAACGCCGCTTCGAGCCGCTCTGGGCTGCGCCCGACGAGCACGACGTGCGCACCCGCCCCCGCGAGCCGCGCCGCCGTGAAGAAGCCGACCCCGGCGTTGGCGCCGGTCACGAGATAGCGCTTGCCCGCTTGCGACGGCAGGGCCGTCGGGTACCAGCTCACGGCTCGGAGCTCACAGCTCGTCGGCGGTGCCCGGCGCCCCCGCACCGTTGGCGAGCTCTTCGTGATGCTGAATCACCTCGGCGACGACGAAGTTGAACCACTTCTCGGCGAACGCGGGGTCGAGGTGCGCGTCGACCGCGAGCCCCCGAAGCCGGGCGATCTGGCGCTGCTCGCGGCCCGGGTCGCTCGGCGGCAGCCCGTGGGCCGCCTTCAACCGGCCGACCTGCTGCGTGAACTTGAAGCGCTCGGCGAGCAGGTGGATGAGGGCCGCGTCGATGTTGTCGATGCTCGATCGAATGCCGAGCAGCTCGCTCATCGCGGCATCACGTTCGTCGAAGGGCCCGTCAGTCATGCTTCGAGCGTACCCGTGCGCGCGCTCACCTCGAGTTGCCCGATCCTGGACAGAATCGGGCGACTCGGCGATTCGTTCGGGCAGACTTGCCGGCCGACCGGCAAGCCCGCTGTTCAGCCTGCCGCCGCCCGCGCGAGCATCGGCTTCGTCGCGAGGAGCCCGAGCCACACGACGCCGATGCCCGCGGCGAGCACACCTGCGATGACCGCGAGCGAGAGCGGCGCGACGATGATCGCGGCGCCCGTGAGCGGCAGCATCACGACGGCGGCCGTCACCGCGGAACCGATCGCGGTGATGCGCAGCGGCGACATGACCGCGCGGCGGCGGGCGGCGTCCATGATGCTCGTCGGCATGCCGAGCATGTCGAGCGAGCGGTACAGCTCGCCGCGGTCGAGGATGCCGGCGGCCTGGTTCACGCCGACCGAGCAGGCCACCATGAGGAACGAGCCGACCACCGTGATGAGGATGCCGGTGCGGATGTCGGCGAAGAGCTGCATCGACTCGGCGTCGGCGGCCTCGCCGAACGAGCCGAGCAGCGCGATGCCGGTGCCCGCGAACACGGCCATGAAGCTCGTCATCGCGACGCCCGAGACCTGCCGCCAGGCCGCCTTCGGCGACTCGAGTACGGAGCGGGCCGCGAGCAGTCGGGCCGGCGTCTTCGCGCGTCGCGCCTGCGACTGCGCCACGAGGCGGATCACCCACGGACCGATGAGGTTCAACACGGCGATCGTGCCGCCGAAGGCGACTCCGAGCATCGCGAGGATGACCATCACCGAACCCGCCACCTGCAGCGCCGCCATCATGAGGAACGCGATCGCGATGACTGCGAGGCCGACCACGATGCGGAGCCAGTGCAGCTTCGGCGCCTCCTGCTTCGTCCGCACGCCGAGCGGCGAGATGACGACCTGGCGGAGGCCCAGCACGGCGCTCGCCGCAGCGAGCAGCACGACGCCGCCGAACACCGCGGCGAGCGCGGGCAACCCGAGCAGCACGCCGTCGATGCCGAGCGCCGCTCCGCGGAACGGGATGAGCGCGACGAGCGGCACGAGGAGGAAGTACAGCACGACGCCCGCGACGGCGCCGGCCGCGGCGAGCACGACCGACTCGAGCACGGCGAGCGCCGACACGGTCGCCGGGGTGGCGCCGAGCAGTCGCAGGGTCGCGAGCCGGTCGTCGCGGCGGCGTGCCGAGAGGCGGGCGGCGGCACCGCCGAGCGAGGCGAGCGGCACCACAAGCAGCACGAGGGCGATGACCGCGAGCGCCTGGTAGGTCACGCCGATGTCGTCGGTCCACGTCCAGAACGACTGGGCGCCGCCGAGCACGACGAGCAGCAGTGCGGTGACGATCGCGAAGGCGGTGACGGGCAGCAGGCTCGCCGCCGCACCGGCGGTGCCGGGCCGGGCGAGCAGCCACGCGATGCGGGCGATCACGCGGTCACCCTGGGCACGCGCTCGCCGACGATGCGGCCGTCGCGCATGTCGACGATGCGCGAGCATCGCCCCGCGACCTCCGCGTCATGCGTGACGAGCACGAGGGTGCGCCCCTGACCGGTGGTCGAGTCGAGGAGCGCCTGCATGACCTCGGCCGAGGTGGCCGAGTCGAGCGCGCCGGTCGGCTCGTCGGCGAAGACGACGGATGCCCCGGTCACCTGCGCCCGCGCGATGGCGACGCGTTGCGCCTGGCCGCCCGAGAGCTGGCCGATGCGGCGGTCCTCCATGCCGGCGAGGCCGAGCGCCGCGAGCCAGCCGCGGCCGTACTCCTCGGCGCGGGCACGCGGCATGCCGTTCAGCATGAGGGCGAGCGCGACGTTCTCGACCGCCGTGAGCTCGGGGATGAGCAGCCCCTGCTGGAAGACGAAGCCGTACGCCTCGCGGCGAAGGCGCGACCGCTCGCGCTCGTTGAGCCCGGTCACCTCGACCCGGCCCGCGCCCGACTGGAAGCCGACCGTGCCGGCGTCGGGCCGGGTGATGCCCGCGAGGCAGTGCAGCAGGGTCGTCTTGCCCGAGCCGGAGGCGCCCATGATGGCGATCGCCTCCCCGGTGCGCACCTGCAGGTCGACGCCCGCGAGGGCGTGCGTCTGGCCGAACGACTTGCTGAGGCCGGATGCCTCGATCACGAAGGAACTCATACCCTCGAGCCTGCCGGGGCGGGCCCGGGCGGCGCGTCGGTCGCGCGCCGTATTCGCGCACCGACGCCGTCATCCTCGCGGATGACGGCACCGTGCGGGCAGACGGATGCGGCGCGGCATCCC
>NZ_JBSHJY010000062.1:0-15113 GCF_053619715.1 Agromyces sp. NPDC055520
TTTCCACCCACACGCCGCAACCCCCGTGGTCTCACTGTGTGGGGGGCTGGTTTTTTTTAAAACGCCCCCGCGCGCGCGGGGGCCGGCCCCCCGCCCCCCCCCTTCTCGCATTCCCGCCTCGGGTCAGTCTTTCGGGATCTGACCGCGACGCGTGCGCAGCTGCGTGAGCGCGTCGTCGAGGAGCGTCGCCGCCTCCTCGTCGGTACGACGCTCTTTCACGTACGCGAGGTGTGTCTTGTAAGGCTCGAGCTTCGAGACCGACGGCGGGTTCTCGCGATCGCGGCCGGCCGGCAGGCCGGTCGACGGGCTGTCGATGGTCTCGGGGATCTCTTCCTCGGGGAGGGTCGCCGAGAAGTAGCGCACGGTCTCGTTGCCGTGTGCGTCCCAGTAGCTGATGGCGACGCGGTCGGCGTGGAAGCCGCGATCCTGCTCGCCCATGGGGCCCGCGCCGACGCGCGAGCCGCGGATTGCACTGTTTCCTGATGCCATGACGGCTCCCGTCAGATTCCGGAGTCGAACTTGGTGATGAGGCCCAGCACGACGATGCAGGACACCCACACGAGTCCGAGGATGACCGTGATGCGGTTCAGGTTGCGCTCGGCGACACCGGATGCGCCGAGGCTCGAAGTGACGCCGCCGCCGAACATATCGGACAGACCGCCGCCACGACCCTTGTGCAGCAGGATGAGCAGCGTCAGCAGCAGGCTCGTGAGACCGAGCAGCACCTGCAGGACGACCTGGAGAATCTCCACGGGTTGAACCTTTCCGGGCACGACAGAGGCGTCGATGCCGACATTCGAGTATAGCCGGAAGCACGGCCGTGCCCGGGAGCGCACGCGCTCCCGGGCACGGTCGTTCAGGCTCCGACGTGCTTCTTGAACCTGACGATGCTCGAGAACTCGGCGATGTCGAGGCTCGCACCGCCGACGAGCGCGCCGTCGACATTCGGTTCGCGCAGGAACGAGGCGATGTTCGCGGCCTTCACCGAGCCGCCGTAGAGCACGCGGGTCGACTGTGCGACCTCTTCGCCGAGCAGTTCCACGAGCAGTGCGCGGAGCGCCGCGGCGACCTGTTCGGCCTGGGCCGGCGTCGCCGCCTGACCCGAGCCGATCGCCCAGACGGGCTCATAGGCGACCACGAGTCCCTTCGAACCGTCGACGCCGTCGAGGGCCGCACGCAGCTGCGCGACCGGCACCGCGCTCGGCCCGTGCGCCTCGAGATCTTCGGCGGTTTCGCCGACGCAGACGACCGGCACGAGGCCGTGACGGTGCGCGGCCTTGACCTTCGCGTTGACCTCGGCGTCGGACTCCGCGTGCAGCGTGCGTCGCTCGGAGTGGCCGATGATGACGTACGTGCAGTCGAGCGCCGCGAGGAACGCCCCGGAGATCTCACCCGTGTACGCGCCGGAATCGTGCGCCGAGACATCCTGAGCACCGTAGCCGATGGGCAGGGAGTCGGCGGAGACGAGCGTCTGCACCGAACGCAGATCGGTGAACGGCGGGAACACCGCGACCTCCGCGTCCGCGAAGTCGTGCTTCGCGTCGGAGAGCGCCCATGCGAGCTTCTGCACGAACGCGATCGACTGCAGGTGGTCGAGGTTCATCTTCCAGTTGCCTGCGATGAACGGGGTGCGCTTGCCTACCATCCGAGGACCTCCAGTCCGGGGAGCTTCTTGCCTTCGAGGAACTCGAGGCTCGCGCCCCCGCCGGTCGAGATGTGACCGAACTGCGAGTCCTCGAAGCCGAGTTGACGAACAGCGGCCGCCGAATCGCCGCCGCCGACGACGCTGAGGCCGTCGACCTGGGTGAGCGCCTCGGCGACCACTCGGGTTCCCGCCGCGAACGGCGCGAGCTCGAACACGCCCATCGGGCCGTTCCAGAACACCGTCTTCGACCCGCGGATGCGGTCGGCGAAGGCGGTGGCCGTTACCGGGCCGATGTCGAGGCCGAGCCCCGACGACCCGAACGGGGTGTCTTCGATCGCGTCGGCCGCGGCGACCACGTGCTCGGCATCCGCCGAGAACGAAGCGGCCACGACCACGTCGCTCGGCAGCACGATGTCGACGCCGCGGTCGGCGGCCTCGGCGAGGTAGCCCTTCACCGTGTCGATCTGGTCGGCCTCGAGCAGGCTCGACCCGACCCGGTGCCCCTGGGCGGCGAGGAAGGTGAAGAGCATGCCCCCGCCGATGAGCAGTGCGTCGACGCGCGGCAGCAGGTGGGCGATGACGCCGAGCTTGTCGGACACCTTCGAGCCGCCGAGCACGACCGTGTAGGGGCGCTCGGGGTTCTCGGTGAGTCGGTCGAGCACGTCGAGTTCAGCCGCGATCAGCAGGCCGGCGGCGCTCGGACGGAGCTGCTCGAGCTCGTAGACGCTCGCCTGCTTGCGGTGCACGACGCCGAAGCCGTCGGAGACGACCGCGTCGGCGAACACGGCGAGCTCGCCGGCGAACGCGGTGCGCTCGGCCTCGTTCTTCGAGGTCTCCCCCGGGTTGAAGCGGAGGTTCTCGAGCACGAGCACCTCGCCGTCGGCGAGGGCCGCAGCCTTCGCCGCGGCATCCGCGCCGACCGTGTCGGTCGCGAAGGCGACCGGCGCATCGAGCAGCTCGCCGAGGCGTGCGGCCACGGGGGCGAGGCTGTACCGGGGGTCGGGCGCACCGTCGGGTCGGCCCAGGTGGGAGACCACGATCACGCGGGCGCCCTGGGCGACGAGTGCCGCAAGGGTGGGGACCGACGCCCGCACGCGGCCGTCGTCCGTGATGACCGCGTCCTTGAGGGGGACGTTCAGGTCACAGCGGACGACGACGCGCTTGCCGGCGAGCGGACCGAGGGAGTCGATCGTTCGCAGGGTCACAGGGGCTCGATTCAGAGACGTTCGGCGACGTACTCGGTGAGGTCGACGAGACGGTTGGAGTAGCCCCACTCGTTGTCGTACCACGCCGAGAGCTTGACCTGGTCACCGAGAACCCGGAGGAGGCCCGCATCGAAGATCGACGAGTGCGGGTCGGTGACGATGTCGCTCGAGACGATCTCGTCTTCGGTGTACTTCAGGATGCCCTTCATGGGACCCTCGGCAGCGGCCTTGTACGCGGCCTTGACCTCGTCGACGGTCACGGGGCGCGACGACGTGACCGTGAGGTCGGTGATCGAACCGGTGGGCACGGGAACGCGCAGGGCGAAGCCGTCGAGCTTGCCGACGAGCTCGGGCAGCACGAGGCCGATGGCCTTCGCAGCACCGGTCGACGTCGGCACGATGTTGATCGCAGCGGCGCGTGCACGGCGCAGGTCTTTGTGGGGGCCGTCCTGCAGGTTCTGGTCGGCCGTGTAGGCGTGCACCGTCGTCATGAGGCCGCGCTCGATGCCGAAGGCGTCGTTGAAGACCTTCGCGAGCGGTGCGAGGCAGTTCGTCGTGCACGAGGCGTTCGAGATGATGTTGTGCTTCGCGGGGTCGTACTCGTGCTCGTTGACGCCCATCACGAAGGTCGCGTCCTCATCGGTCGCGGGAGCCGAGATGAGCACCTTCTTCGCGCCGGCCTCGATGTGCTTGCGAGCGTCGCCGGCCTTGGTGAAGAACCCGGTCGACTCGATGACGATGTCGACGCCGAGCTCGCCCCAGGGCAGGTTCGCAGGGTCGCGCTCGGCGAACGCCTTGATCGCCTTGCCGTCGACGATGATGTTGTTCTCGTCGTAGTCGACCGTCGCGTCCAGGCGACCCGTGATGGAGTCGTACTTCAGGAGGTGTGCGAGCGTCTTGTTGTCGGTGAGGTCGTTCACGGCGACGATCTCGAGGTCGGCGCCCTGAGCGAGGGCGGCGCGGAAGTAGTTGCGGCCGATACGGCCGAAGCCGTTGATGCCGATCTTTACAGACACAGATGTCTCCTGATTGACGATGGCGCGAACGCGCACTTTCACGGGTGAACTGGTCGGACGACGGTGTCCCCGGACGGGTCCGAGGACACCATCCGTTTACGACAGTAGCAGCAGCCCTGAGGTCTTCTCACCAGCGGTCGTGAACCGTTTCTGGACGTTCTCCCAGTTGGCGATGCTCCAGAACGCCGTGACGTAATCGGCGCGCACGTTCTGGTAGTCGAGGTAGTACGCGTGCTCCCAGACGTCGAGCATCAGGAGCGGCACGATGCCGGCAGGCAGGTTGCCCTGCTGGTCGAAGAACTGCACGATGATCAGTCGTTCTCCGACGGAGTCCCATGCCAGCACCGCCCAGCCCGATCCCTGCACGCCGAGCGCCGTCGCGGTGAAGTGGGCCTTGAACTTGTCGAACGACCCGAACTGGTCGTCGATCGCCGCGGCGAGGTCGCCGGTCGGCTGGTCGCCGCCGTCGGGCGAGAGGTTCGTCCAGAAGATCGAGTGGTTGACGTGTCCGCCGAGGTTGAAGGCGAGGTCTTTCTCGAGCTTGTTGACGTTCGCGAGGTTGCCGGAGTCACGAGCCTCGGCGAGCTGCGCGAGGGCGGTGTTGGCACCCGTCACGTACGCCTGGTGGTGCTTCGAGTGGTGCAGCTCCATGATCCTGCCGCTGATCGCCGGCTCGAGCGCCGAGTAGTCGTAGGGCAGATCGGGGAGGGTGTAGTCGGCCATTGCTTCTCCTTGTCAGATGCGCCGGATCCCCCGGGCGTATCCCCGGGATTCCGCGGCTGCCCCTCGAGTCTATGCCCGCCCTCGACGCGGGCTCCGCTCAGACCTCGTCGAGATCGGCGGGCAGGCTCGCTTCGGTGCCGGGTACGCCGAGGTCGGCGGCCTTCTTGTCGGCCATCGCGAGCAGACGGCGGATGCGCCCGGCGACGGCGTCTTTCGTCATGGGCGGGTCGGCGTAGTGACCCAGTTCGTCGAGGCTCGCCTCGCGATGGGCCAGACGCAGTTGGCCGGCGTACTTCAAGTGGTCGGGGATGCCCTCGCCGAGCAGCTCCATGGCGCGCTCGACCCGAGCGCACGCGGCCACGGCGGCCTGCGCGGAACGGCGCAGGTTCGCGTCGTCGAAGTTGACGAGACGGTTGGCGGTTGCACGCACCTCTCGGCGCTGGCGCAGCTCCTCCCAGTTGCGCACGGTATCGGTGGCGCCCATGACCGCGAGCATCGCGCTGATCGCCTCACCGTCGCGGATGACGACACGGTGCACGCCGCGCACCTCTCGAGCCTTCGCCGAGATGCCGAGCCGCCCAGCGGCACCGACCAGTGCCATCGCCGTCTCGTTGCCGGGGCAAGTCACCTCGAGCGCGGCCGAACGGCCGGGATCGGTCAGGCTGCCCTTCGCGAGGAACGCCCCGCGCCAGATCGCCGCGACCTCGTCGCGCGACCCGGTGGTGAGCTTGTTGGGCAGCCCGCGCACGGGGCGACGACGAGCGTCGAGCAGCCCGGTCTGGCGAGCGAGGGTCTCGCCCCCGTCGAGCACACGCACGAGGTACTGGTTCGAGCGCCGCATGCCGGTCGGTGAGATCACCGAGACATCGGGTCGCACGCCATAGATCTCGCCCAGGTCGCGCGTCACGCGACGCACGAGCGTCGGCGAGTCGAGCTCGGCCTCGATCGCGATGCGGTTCGAGATGATGTGCAGCCCCCCGGCGAACCTCAGGATCGACGCCAGTTCGGCGACCCTGACCCCGGTCTTCGACACCTCGACGCGCGCCAGTTCTTCTTTCACGTCAGCGGTCAGTGCCACTTGTCGTCCCATCTCTCATACATTGCAGGGTCGACGATCACTCGCGACCCAGATCCCGATCTTTCACACTCACGACGACACCGGGCAGCTCGGCGATGCGCTTCGACAGCTCGCGCACGAGTGCGACCGAGCGGTGCTTGCCCCCGGTGCATCCGATCGCGATGGTCGCATGCCGCTTGTTCTCGCGCTGGTAGCCGGCGAGCACCGGCTCGAGCGCCTTCACGTAGGCCTCGACGAACTCCATCGCACCCGGTTGGCTCAGCACGAATTCGGAGACGACGGCATCGTCGCCCGTCAGATGGCGCAGTTCGGGGATCCAGAACGGATTCGGCAGGAATCGGGCGTCGGCCACGAGATCGGCGTCGGAGGGCACGCCGTACTTGAAGCCGAAGCTCTGCATGGTGATGCGGAGCCCCGCATGACCCGCTTCGGCGAACGTCTCCCTCGTGAGGGTCGCCAGCTGGTGGATGTTGAGGTCGGAGGTGTCGACGACGATGTCGCTGGCCTCGCGCAGTTCGGCGAGGCGCGCACGCTCGGCGCCGATGCCGTCGAGCAGCGTGCCGTTGCCCTGCAGCGGGTGGGGCCGGCGCACCGACTCGAATCGCCGCACGAGCACCGAGTCGGTGGCGTCGAGGAACATGACGCGCACGTTGACACCGGTGCGAAGGGCCTGGATGATCTCGCGGAGCTCGGAGAAGAAGTCGCGACCGCGGATGTCGACGATGGCCGCGATGCGCGGCAGGGATGTGCCGGCCCGTTCGACGAGTTCGACGAGAGGGCGCAGCATCTGCGGGGGAAGGTTGTCGACGACGTACCAACCGAGGTCTTCGAGCGCGTTGCCGACCGTGGTGCGACCCGCGCCGGACATGCCGGTGACGATCAGCATCTCCTGCTGTTCTGAATCGACGGTCATCGTGCCGAAGCCCCCTTCGCGTGTCGACACCCCAGCCTATCTGGGTGCGGGGGCGCCATCGGCGTGCAGGGTTAGGTGCACGGTCGCCGCGAGCAGCGGGCCGATGCCCTTCACCTCGGCGATCTCGGTCTCGGATGCCGCACGCAACTGCTTGACCGATCCGAAATGGCGCAGCAGCTCTTTCACGCGCGACGGTCCGAGCCCGGGGATCTCGGAGAGCACGCTGCCGATGTCGCGCTTACGACGCTGTCGCTGGTGGGTGATCGCGAAGCGGTGGGCCTCGTCGCGCACCCGCTGGAAGAGGAAGAGCGCGTCGCTGTTGCGCGGCAGGATCACCGGGAAGTCGCCGTCCGGCGTCCAGATCTCTTCGAGCCGCTTCGCGATGCCGCAGAGGAAGATGCCCTCGACACCCGACTCCTCCAGTGCGCGCGCCGCGGCCGCCACCTGCGGCTGCCCGCCGTCGACGATCAGCAGGTTGGGCCGGTAGGCGAATTTCTTTCGGGGTTCGGATGCCGCGGCATCCGCTTCGCCATCAGGCAGGCCCCGCCCGCCTCCGCTGTCGACTGCGATTGCGACTGCGCCGTCTGCCGTGTCGGCTCGGCCTGCTCGATCTGCCGCCGCCGACTCTGTCGGCGACTTCAGGTACGCGAGGCGGCGAGTGAGCACCTGATGGATCGAGTCGGTGTCGTCGGTCGAGTGCGGAATCGTGAAGCGGCGGTACTCGTCTTTGCGCGGCAGGCCGTCTTCGAAGACGACCATCGAGGCGACGATGTTCGTGCCGCTGAGATGCGAGACGTCGTAGCACTCGATGCGCAGGGGTGCGTCGGCCATGCCGAGCGCCTCTTGGATGTCTTCGAGGGCACGCGACCGCGTCGTGAAATCGGCGCTGCGCCGGGTCTTGTAGAGCATGAGGGTCTGCTTGGCGTTCTGCGTCGCGGTGGCGAGCAACGCCGCCTTGTCGCCGCGCTGCGCGGCACGCAGCCGCACCTTGCGCCCGGCCATGGCACCGAGCCAGGCCTCGAGCGCCTCGGCGTCGTCGGGCAGCTCGGGTACGACGACCTCGGCGGGCGGTACTCCCCCGTCGCCGTAGGCGTTCTGCACGACCGAGTCGACGAGATCGCCCAGCGGCACGTCGAGCTCTTTGTCGACCGTCCACGAGCGCACGCCGCGGATGCGCCCGCCGCGCACGATGAAGAGCTGCACGGCCGCGGCGAGCTCGTCGTGATCGATGCCGAAGACGTCGATGTCGACCTTCTCGCCGAGCACGACCGCGCTCTTCTCGAAGAACGACGTCGCGGCCTGCAGCCGATCGCGCAGTCGTGCCGCGGACTCGTAGTCTTGCACCGCCGCGGCCGACTGCATGCGCTGCGTCAGCTCGCCGAGGATGCGCCTGTCTTGATTCTGCATGAACGCGACGAAGCGATCGACGTTCTCGCGATGCTCTGCGATCGTCACGCGCCCGGAACACGGCCCGAAGCACCGCCCGATCTGGCCGGCGAAGCACGGCTTGCCGCTCGCCATCGCCCGCCGATAGTCGGAGTCTTTGCAGGTACGGATCGGGAACAGCTTGAGCAGGATCTCGAGCGTCTCGTTGACCGCCCACACCTTCGGGTACGGCCCGAAGTACCTCGCACCGCGAATGTTGCGGTTGCGGGTGACGACCGCCCGCGGCGCCTCGTCGGCGAGGGTGACCGCGAGGTACGGATACGACTTGTCGTCTTTGAACTGCACGTTGAAGGGCGGGTCGAACTCGTTGATCCAGGTGAACTCGAGTTGCAGTGCCTCGACCTCGTTGGCGACGACGGTCCACTCCACCGAGGCTGCCGTGGTGACCATGCGCCGGGTGCGCTCGTGCAGGGTGCGGAGCGGCGCGAAGTAGTTCGAGAGCCGGGCCCGGAGGTTCTTGGCCTTGCCGACGTAGAGCACGCGTCGTTCGGCGTCGCGGAATCGGTAGACCCCGGGCCCAGTCGGGATCTCACCCTTCTTCGGGCGGTACGAGACGCCCTCGATGTTCGACGATGCGCTGTTCATCGCCTCAGCTTGCGACCGCGGCTCGCACCGATCCCCCGTCGAGGATCTCGCGGAGGAAGTACCCCGTGTGGCTCTCGGTCACCGCGGCGACCTGTTCGGGAGTGCCGGTCGCGACGATCTGACCGCCGCCCGACCCGCCCTCTGGGCCGAGGTCGATGATCCAGTCGGCCGACTTGATCACGTCGAGGCTGTGCTCGATCACGATGACGGAGTTGCCCTTGTCGACGAGCTTGCCGAGCACCTTGAGCAGCTTCTGCACGTCTTCGAAGTGGAGCCCCGTCGTGGGTTCGTCGAGCACGTAGACGCTGCGGCCGTTGGAACGCCGCTGCAGCTCGGTGGCGAGCTTCACACGCTGCGCCTCGCCGCCCGAGAGGGTGGTGGCGCTCTGGCCGAGCTGCACGTAGCCGAGCCCGACCTCGACGAGCGTCTGCAGATAGCGGTGGATGGCAGAGATCGGTTCGAAGAACTCGGCCGCCTCGCTGATCGGCATCTCGAGCACCTCAGCGATGTTCTTGCCCTTGTAGTGCACCTGCAGGGTCTCGCGGTTGTACCGCTTGCCGCCGCAGACCTCGCACGCGACGTAGACGTCGGGCAGGAAGTTCATCTCGATCTTGATCGTGCCGTCGCCCGAACACGCCTCGCAGCGCCCGCCCTTGACGTTGAAGCTGAATCGGCCCGGCAGATAGCCGCGCGCCTTCGACTCTGTCGTCTCGGAGAAGAGGGTGCGGATGCGGTCGAACACCCCCGTGTACGTGGCGGGATTCGAGCGCGGCGTGCGGCCGATGGGCGCCTGGTCGACGTGCACGACCTTGTCGAGTTGATCGAGCCCCGTGACCCTGCGGTGCTTGCCGGGCACCTTGCGGGCGCCGTTCAACCGGTTGGCGAGCACCCGGTAGAGGATGTCGTTGACGAGCGACGACTTGCCCGAGCCGCTCACCCCCGTGACGGCGGTCAGCACGCCGAGCGGGAACTCGACGTCGACGCCGCGCAGGTTGTTGGCCTCAGCGCCCTGCACCGTGATCATGCGCTCGGCGTCGATCGTACGACGCCGATCGGGAATCGGGATCTCACGACGCCCCGACAGGTAGTCGCCCGTGAGCGAGCGCGTGTTCTTCACGAGGTCGGCGTAGCTGCCCGAGTGCACGACGGTGCCGCCGTTGACGCCGGCACCCGGGCCGATGTCGACGATCCAGTCGGCGGTGCGAATGGTGTCTTCGTCGTGCTCGACGACGATCAGCGTGTTGCCGAGGTCGCGAAGGGCGATGAGCGTGTCGATGAGGCGGCGGTTGTCGCGCTGGTGGAGGCCGATGCTCGGTTCGTCGAGCACGTAGAGCACGCCGGTCAGGCCGGAGCCGATCTGCGTCGCGAGGCGGATGCGCTGCGCCTCACCGCCCGAGAGCGTGGCCGCCGCCCGCGACAGGTCGAGGTAGCTCAGCCCGACCCTGATCAGGAAGTCGAGTCGCAGCTTGATCTCGCGCAGCACCTGGGCGCCGATCGCCTGCTCGCGATCGGTCAGCTCGAGGCGGTCCATGAACGAACGGGCGTCGGTGAGGCTCAGCAGCCCGACGTCGGCGATGCTGTGGTCGTGGATGAGTACCGAGAGCACCTCGGGCTTCAGCCGCTTGCCGTCGCAGACCGGGCACGGCACCTCGCGGAGGTACTCGGACCAACGGGCCCGCTGCACGTCGGTCTCGGCCTGCAGGTACTGCCGCTCGATGTAGGGCACGACGCCCTCGAAGCCCGAGGTGTAGCTCATCTCGCGGCCGTAGCGGTTGCGCCACTTGACCTTGACCTCGAAGTTGTCGCCGCGCAGCACCGCTTGGCGGGCGGTCTCGTCGAGCTCCTCCCACGGGGTGTCGAGCGAGAAACCGAGGTCGCGCGCGAGGCCGCCGAGCAGCTTCTCGTAGTAGTTGTAGAGGCTCTTGCCCTGCGAGGTCCACGGCAGGATGACGCCCTCGGCGATGCTGAGGCTCTGGTCGCCGAGCAGCAGCGCGTCGTCGACCGACATGCGGGTGCCGAGACCCGAGCACTCGGGGCACGCGCCGAACGGCGCGTTGAACGAGAACGTGCGCGGCTCGATCTCGGTGAGCTGGATGGGGTGCTGGTTAGGGCACGACAGCTTCTCGGAGAAGGTGGCCCAGGCCGCGGGCCCCGTCTCGTCGACGTAGTTGATCTGCACGAGCCCGTCGGTGAGCCGGAGCGCGGTCTCGAGCGAGTCGGTGAGCCGCCCGAGCAGCTCGGGCGCGGCCACGAGACGGTCGATGACGACGGAGATGTCGTGCTTGATCTGCTTCTTGAGCTTCGGCGGGTCGTCGAGGCGGATCACCTCGCCGTCGACGACGGCGCGCGAGTAGCCCTGCGCCGCGAGATCACGGAAGAGGTCGACGAATTCGCCCTTCTTCTTCGACACGACCGGGCTCACGACCTGGTAGCGCGTGCCCTCGGGCAGCTCCATGAGCTGGTCGGCGATCTGCTGCACCGTCTGCCGCTGGATGCGCTCACCGCACACCGGGCAGTGCGGCACGCCGATGCGCGCCCACAGCAGTCGCATGTAGTCGTAGATCTCGGTGATCGTGCCGACGGTCGAGCGCGGGTTGCGGTTCGTCGACTTCTGATCGATCGAGACCGCGGGGCTCAGCCCCTCGATGAAGTCGACGTCGGGCCGGTCGACCTGCCCGAGGAACTGACGGGCGTACGCCGAGAGCGACTCGACGTAGCGCCGCTGCCCCTCGGCGAAGATCGTGTCGAAGGCGAGCGACGACTTGCCCGAGCCCGAGAGCCCGGTGAAGACCACCATCGCGTCGCGCGGAATCTCGACGTCGACGTTCTGCAGGTTGTGCACGCGGGCTCCGCGGACACTCAGGCGCGAATGGGCATCGAGACGTGAAACTGGCACCCTTCGAGTTTAGAGAGCGCCACCGACATGGATGCCGCGGCCACACGTGCTCTGAGCGAACATACGTTCGAATCGGGGCTGAACTCCGCCGACGTGTCACCGGTCACGACTCAGTCGAGATGCCCGGCCTTCTCCATCTGCCGGAGCTCGCGCTTCAGATCGGAGACCTCGTCGCGAAGTCGAGCCGCGAGCTCGAACTTCAGCTCGCCGGCGGCGATCAGCATCTGGTCGTTCAGATCGCGGATGATGTCTTCGAGGTCATTGGCACCGGCCGCCGCGATGCCCTCGCGACGGAGGTTCGGCACCGAGGTCTTCTTCCTCGCATCGCGGCCGGCGAGGAGTGCCGCGGTGTCGGCCTCTTCTCGCGCGAGCACATCGGTGATGTCCGCGATGCGCTTGCGGAGCGGCTGCGGGTCGATGCCGTTGACCCGGTTGTACTCGATCTGCATGTCACGACGCCGCGTGGTCTCGTCGATCGCCGATTTCATCGAGTCGGTGAGCACGTCCGCGTACATGTGCACCTCGCCCGAGACGTTTCGCGCGGCACGGCCGATGGTCTGGATGAGCGAGGTCGACGAACGGAGGAAGCCCTCTTTGTCGGCGTCGAGGATCGCGACGAGCGAGACCTCGGGCAGGTCGAGCCCCTCCCGGAGGAGGTTGATGCCGACGAGCACGTCGTAGACGCCCGCCCTGAGCTCGGTGAGCAGCTCGACCCGCCGCAACGTGTCGACGTCGGAGTGGAGATAGCGCACGCGCACCCCCGCCTCGGTGAGGAAGTCGGTGAGCTCTTCGGCCATCTTCTTCGTGAGCGTCGTGACGAGCACGCGTTCGTCGCGATCGGCGCGGGTGCGGATCTCTTCGAGCAGGTCGTCGATCTGCCCCTTCGAAGGCTTCACCACGATCTGCGGGTCGACGAGCCCCGTCGGGCGGATGATCTGCTGGACCACGCCGTCGGCGATGCCCATCTCGTAACGCCCGGGGGTCGCCGAGAGGTAGACCGTCTGGCCGACGCGGGCCTTGAACTCGTCCCACTTGAGCGGCCGGTTGTCGAGCGCACTCGGGAGGCGGAACCCGTGCTCGACGAGCGTGCGCTTGCGCGAGGAGTCGCCCTCGTACATCGCGCCGATCTGCGGCACCGTGACGTGGGACTCGTCGATCACGACGAGGAAGTCGTCGGCGAAGTAGTCGAGGAGGCAGTGCGGCGCCTCACCCGCCTGGCGGCCGTCGATGTGCCGCGAGTAGTTCTCGATACCCGAGCAGAACCCGATCTGCTCCATCATCTCGAGGTCGAACGTCGTGCGCATGCGCAACCGCTGCGCCTCGAGCAGCTTGCCCTCGCGCTCGAGCTCGGCGAGCCGCTCTTCGAGCTCGACGCGGATCGTGCCGATCGCGCGCTGCATCACCTCGGTGCTCGCGACGTAGTGCGAGCCCGGGAAGACCGGCACCGAGTCGAGCTTCGCGACGACCTGACCGGTCAGCGGATGCAGGCTGTAGAGCGCCTCGATCTCGTCGCCGAACATCTCGATGCGGATCGCGAGCTCTTCGTAGATGGGGATGATCTCGATCGTGTCGCCCCGAACGCGGAAGTTGCCGCGCGAGAAGTCGACGTCGTTGCGCTGGTACTGCATCGACACGAACTTGCGGATGAGCCAGTCGCGGTCGACCTTCTGCCCGACCTGCAGCGGCATCATCGCGCCGAGGTACTCTTCGGGCGTGCCGAGGCCGTAGATGCACGAGACCGACGACACCACGACGACGTCGCGACGGCTCAGCAGCGAGTTCGTCGTCGAGTGCCGCAGTCGCTCGACCTCGGCGTTGATCGAGCTGTCTTTCTCGATGAAGGTATCGGTCTGCGGAACGTAGGCCTCAGGCTGGTAGTAGTCGTAGTACGAGACGAAGTACTCGACGGCGTTGTTCGGCAGGAGCTCGCGGAACTCGTTGGCGAGTTGCGCCGCGAGCGTCTTGTTGTGCGCGAGCACGAGGGTCGGCCGCTGCACCTGCTCGATGAGCCACGCGGTCGTCGCCGACTTGCCGGTGCCGGTCGCGCCGAGCAGCACCACGTCGGTCTCACCGGCATTGATGCGTGCCGCGAGCTCGGCGATCGCCGCCGGCTGATCGCCGCTGGGCGTGTACTCGCTGATGACCTCGAACGGCCGGACGGAACGGGTGGCCTGCATGCTCTCCAGTCTAGGAGCGCCCGCCGACACTCCCCCTGGGAGCCGGCTGTCAGGCCGAGGGCCGCCGGTCAGGCCTGTTCGCGCCGCTCCCGCTGTTCGCGCCGCTCTTCGACGATGCGGTGCCAGAGGTCGTCGGTCTGGCTCATCGTGTGCGCGAGCGTGCCGTCGGTGTCGATCACGACGTCGGCGATCGCGAGCCGGGCCGTGTTGTCGACTTGCGCGTCGACCCGTGCCTCGGCCTGCCCGAGATCGAGCCCCCGGTTCTCGACGAGACGTTGCACCTGGGCGCGTCGCGGTGCATCGGTCACGACGATCAGGTCGAAGGGATGGTCGACGGAAGCCTCCACCAGGAGCGGCACGTCGTAGACCACGACGGCATCCGGGTCCTCCTGCTCGGCCTTCGCGATCAGGCGGGCCGAAAGCTCCCGCACCGCGGGATGCACGATCGCGTTGAGCTTCGCGAGCTGCTCCGGATCGCCGAAGACGCGCTCACCGAGCTTCGCGCGGTCGAGGGTGCCGTCGCGGTTCAGCACCTCGGCGCCGAACGCCTCGACGATCGCGGCGAGGGCCGGCTTGCCGGGCTCGACGACGCGCCGCGCGAGCTGGTCGGCGTCGATGTGCACGGCGCCGTGCTCGTACAGTCGACGCGCGACGGTGGACTTTCCTGAGGCGATGCCGCCCGTGAGGCCGATCAGATACACGCCTCCCACTCTATCCGTGCGACACTCGACGCAACGGCACAGAACGCGACCGCACCGAACGCGACAGCACCGGAGACGACCATGCTCGAGCTGCTCACGGGAACAGGTCTCGCCCTCGCGGCGGGCCTGAACGCGTGGATCCCCCTCGTCGTGATCGGCGCGCTCGACCGCTTCACCGGGCTCATCGAGCTGCCGCCGCAGTGGGCGTGGCTCTCGAACGAGTGGGTGCTGCTCATTCTCGTCGTGCTGCTCATCGTCGAGTTCGTCGCCGACAAGGTGCCGGGCCTCGACTCGATGAACGACATCGTGCAGACCGTCGTGCGCCCCACTGCGGGCGGTCTGGCCTTCGGTTCGGGCGTCAGTGCCACGACCGTCGCCGTCACCGACCCCGAAACCTTCTTCGCCTCGCAGCAGTGGGTGCCGATCGCGATCGGTGTCGGCCTCGCGCTGCTCGTGCACCTCGCCAAGGCGATGGCACGACCGATCGTCAACACCGCGACGGCCGGAGTCGGCGCACCCGTCGCAAGTGCCGCCGAAGATGCGGGTTCATTCGCCCTGGCGTTCGCGGCGATCCTCGCGCCGGTGCTCGTCGTGCTCGGCATCGTGGTGATCGCGGTGCTCGTGATCTCCGCCGTGCGCCGCCGTCGGGCCCGTCGCACGCGACATCCGTCACCCACAGCCTGAAACGCCGGAAGGCCGGCCCCCGAGGGGACCGGCCTTCCGTACCG
>NZ_JBSHJY010000063.1:0-14343 GCF_053619715.1 Agromyces sp. NPDC055520
ACTCGCTCGGGTAAGGCTTAGGCACAGCAACATCCTTCCAGCCCGCCCCGAAGAGCAAGCCAACTCAGATGTCACCTACTCGTGCAGCAGACCCGGATGAGACGGCGTTGATCTCCCTACGTAGTGAGTCGTATCCAACAAAAATTATGTCAGATTCAGACCACCAGGATGACGGATACTTGCCGTTGGCAAACTCGCCCCAAGTCTTCGCAGCTCGCCCATTGAAACCATGCACGAATACGACCAAACGACGCGCCGAAGCAGTTGTTGACGGCGAACTGAAAATCTGACCCAATCCGGGCCACGCAGGCATCGGCAAGAGTTCCCGTCGGGTGGGGGCCATTGTCCAAGTATTCAGCCAGCCGTGAATGCAATCAATAGCAGCCGGACCGGACCGACTCCGTTCGCCTCATTTGGTTCGTCGTGGCGGAGACGACGCTCTTTGGACTGCTCGAAGCGTCTGTGGATCCGGGTAGCGTCGGTGCATGGAATGGTTCTTCGGCTTGCTCACACCGGCGCAGTGGGACGCTCTGCGGAACTGGCTCACAGCGATCGGTGGTCTCGCCGCACTATTCATCGCGGTCATCACTTACAACGGAAACGTTCGCAACAAGCGCGAGGAGCAAGCGCGCCTCGTGTACGCGGACATCACCCGCCTCAAGCAACGCGAGGTCGGCGAGGAAGCACACGACCGAGGTGCGCTCGGGGTGAGGCAGGGCATTCATCCGGCCGCGAAGCGCGTAGCGCTCCCGCCTGACCAACGGACTGGTGAGATGCGTTCGGCGTGGATCGTCGAGCGGCCAGCCCTCGATCTCGTCGCGACGGTGCACAACCGCAGCAAGGAGTTGATCGGTCCGATCCGATTGCAGCTCACCGCTGGTGACGACGTCATTCAAGACCCGTCGGCGCGGATCGAGGCAATCGAGCCGGAGAGCGAGTATTCCGTGCAGTTCATTCTCCCGAACCCCGTCCACCCCGCGTTTCAGGTTCCGAGGGCGACGATCCTCTACCGAGACGCGAGCGGCCGTTGGTGGCGGCGCCACAGAGCCGAGCCAATCGAGCGTGTTCACAGCGATCCGGAGAACGCAGGACCGACCCCCGCTGAGCGTATCCGCATCCGCAAGCAGCAGGCCGCGATAGGCATCGCCGAAGCCGACCGCATCGCCGAACCGAGGGTATCCCTGGGGGTTCGCTGGCACCGCTTCTGGCGTCGCGCGCGAGGCAAGTCGCCACTGCCCTGAGGACGTGCTTGCGCACCCTCTCGGACGACACGAGCTAGGAACCGTCCACCGTCACAGGAGCAACGGAAGTGTCGAACTCTCAAGCCCATCGAACTCCACGTCGACAAGCTCCCTCCGAAATCTGCGGCGAAGGCTGGAGATTCGATTCCCCGCGGTCTGCCGATCATCTGCGCCGGTTGACGCCCCTGGGCGATTCTTTGAGCAGTCGAGCCGCGCCGCCCGATCTGTACCGCGAGAGTTGTCGCCTGTATCGGACGATCCGGAAGGCGTAGACTGCCGTACCGCATGAACGACGACGCCATCATTGCTTCTGAGCCAGACTGCCCGAACTGCGGCACTCGTTGCGTGTCGTCGCGTCTCGGACTGTTCGTCTGTCGGAACTGCAAGGTGCCGGTGCTGCCCAACGTCGATCTCAACTAGCGCGCACGTGCGATGCCCATCGTGACCACCTCGCTGTGCGCACGTAGAGTTCGCTGCAGCCTGCCGAGGACCATCGAGGTATCAGGCGCCTGAACAGCGCGTTTAGCGTAATACTGCTCGGTCACGCGCGAACGCTTGTGGCCGGCGAATTGCGCAGCCCCTTCGAGGCCGAGCGCGTCGGCGACCGCGGTCACCGCCGACTTGCGGAGTGCGTGCGGCACGAGCTCCTCGTCAAGCCCAGCCCACTCCCGGACTCGCCGTAGCGATCGGTGCACGTCTTGCGTGCCGCTGGGCGCGCCGGTCCGAGTGTGGAAGACGAACGCGTTGCCGCCCGATGCGATCTTGCGACGGCGGAGCATCGGTACGAGTTCGACTGGAACTGAGATGCGCCGCCAGCCGGACTCCGTCTTGAGGTAGTCCTCGTAATGCTTGGGCTGGCCTTTCGAGTCGACGATCTTGCCGGCGATCGTGATGCTTGGCCGCTCCGAGTCGAGATCTACGAATTGCCACTTGAGACCTACCGCTTCGCTCACGCGAGCGCCGGTGGCGAGGATCAGATCCACGACGTCGCCGAGCAGGTCGGATGGCCGCGGTCCCATCCGATCCTCGCGGTCCTGGTAGTCGCGTATCACCGCCCGGAAGGTCTCCAGCTCCATCGCGTCGGGCGCGTAGATCGGCTTCGGCCGCCGCTTGGCGCTCTTCACCTCGCGCGCCGGGTTCGCGATCATGAGGTCATTCATCACGGCGTATGAGCAGATCTGGCTGATCAGCGCCTTGCACGTGTCGGCCTGTCGAGGTGTCGCCCGATGAATCGTCTTATAGACCCGCAGCACTGTGCTCGCTTTGATCTCCCGAAGGGCGAGCGATCCCATCAGCGGTGCGATCTTCTTGTCGATCAGGCGCTGGTTCTCGTGCCGGGTGGTGTCACGTTGGTCCCCCGTGAACGCGACGTGCTCCATGTACTCGTGCGCGAGGTCGATGAAGAGCGAGTCCGGGGTGAGTCCGTCACCTGTCGTGCGAACAGCCTCGTACTCGTTGCCGACCTTCTCGACCAACGTGCGACGCGCGCTCGCCCTCGAGGTCGCGCGGGTGCGGAGTTTGCCGTAGCTCCCGTCGATGCGACGGAAGATGACGGTGCCGCGTACGCGACCGTCGGGCAGGTCGTGGTAGGTGATCTCCCCGTGTGAGCCGGGTTCCATTCTGCTGCGTGGCACTGCAATCGCCCTCTGTGTTCGCAGAGTCTGAAGCCATCACCGTGCTCACCGCCGGTCCGTTCGGGCCTGCAGCCAGGCCTGAACGTTCTCGCGGCTGTATCGCAGATGTTTGCCGAGCTTGGTGGCCTTCGGGCCGGTTCCCTCGAGACGCCAGTGGTAAATCGTCTCTTTGGACAGCTGCAAGTACTGCGCCAGCTCGTCGACGCTGAGGTAGTCCCCCAGCTCGTCGACGAACCGGGATGCCGGAACGGTGTGATCGGTCGATGTGCTCATACTCCTCAGGAGTGCGCATCACGCCGCATTGCTTGCTCTCTCAGGACATCGCATGTGGATGTCTGTGGAAGCCTGTCATCGTTCTGAAAAGTGACCCAAAACAGCCCCAACGGCCCGGTTTCGGCCCGTTTCAACGAAACAACCCCTGACAAATCTTACGATTCATCAGGGGTTCTTGGTGGATCTGAGGGGACTCGAACCCCTGACCCCCTGCATGCCATGCAGGTGCGCTACCAGCTGCGCCACAGACCCGTATACCTCGTTCGAGGCAACGAATTGAGCTTACACCAGCCTTCGCCTGCAGACGAAATCGAGCAACCCTCGGCCGGTGAAGCCCGCGGTGATCAGCTGTTCGCGGCGAGCAGCGGCGCCACAGGCAGCGCCGGGCAGTCGGCCCAGAGCCGTTCGAGGCCGTAGTAGAGTCGCTCCTCCTGGTGGAAGACGTGCACTACGAGGTCGCCGAAATCGAGCAGGATCCAGCGCCCGGCCTGGTGCCCTTCGCGACGCCTGGTCGGCGTGCCAGCACGGCCGAGCACCTCTTCGATCTCGTCGGCGATCGCCACGACGTTGCGCTCCGAGTTGCCGGTCACGATGAGGAACACGTCGGCGAACGGCAGCTGCCGCGAGACGTCGAGTGCGACGAGGTCGTCGCCGCCCTTCGAGTCGGCGGCCCGCGCGGCCAGCGCGAGCGTTTCAAGAGCCTGGTCGGATGCAGTCATACGCTCACTTCCGGTTGCGTTTGTGATGTCGTGGATCAGAACAATCCCGCCATGGCGCCGATGACGAGGGTGGCCACGACACCGAGTGCGAGCACTCCGGCGGTCACGGCCAGCACGAGCGGAACGTTCATGCCCTCTTTCTTCGGGGGCGCGATCATTGCGCGGGATGCGCCCTGGGTGCTGATGGCGCGGGTCGCCGCGACCGGTGCGGCGCCCGTGCCGACCTCTTCGATCTGGTCGAACAGGCGATCGACGTCAGACGAGTCGATGCGGCTCGGGTGCACACCCGTCGCACCATACGAGCGCGGCAGGTCGATCGAGCCGGTGGCGATGATCTCGCCGCTCGCCGCGAGCGGCGTGCCGCCGATCGATCCCTGGTCGGGAAGCGACGGCAGAATCAGCGCGTTCGTCGTCGTGGGAACGCCGTGGCTGACACCACCGCGCGACAGCAGCTGATCGAACGGTTCGGCGGTCTCGACGGGGGCGTTCAGCTGCGAGGTCCAGTGGCCGGTCGCCGGCGACGGCGCTGCAGAGGCGTCAGGCAGCGATGGATGCCTCGGGGTGGCCGTCGCGGGCGACGACACGGCGATGCCGGGCAGCTCGCGCGTACCGCCCGCCTGTTCGGCCTCGACGTCTTCGAGATCGAACTCGTCGAGTTGGCTGCCGTCGAGCATGGCACGCAGTTCACGGCGCGTGAGCGTGCGTTCGGGGGTCGTCGCCTCGTACCCGGGCGGTGCGCCGAACTGCGGCGCAGGCACCGGCGCGGGTGCAGCGGCAGGTCGCGGGGCGAACTGGCTCGGTTGCGGTGCCGCCGGCTGCGGCGCGGCGGGCGGCACCGTGAACGACGCAGGCGAATCGCCGTACCCGCCGGCCGGGCGCGGAGCCGAATAGGCGGGAGCCGCCTGCACGGGCGCGACGGGCATCGATTGCAGAGGCACCGGCGCAGGTGCCGGCGGCATCGCGGGCGCGGGCGCGGCGACCGGAGCAACGGGCGTCGAGGGCGCGGCGGGCACGACCTGCGCCGCGGGATCCGGGGTCGCCGAAGGCTCCTGCTGCTCCAGCAGTCGCTCGCGTTCACGCATTTCGCGGCGCGTCAGCGGCGGATCTTGCGACGACGTCATTCGACACTCCGGTAAAGATGGTGCTTGGAGATGTACTGGACGACCCCATCGGGCACCAAGTACCAAACCGGGAACCCCCGGCGCACCCTGCTCCGGCAATCGGTCGATGAGATCGCCAGTGCCGGAACTTCAAGCAAGCTTACGTCTTGCTCGGGCAATCCAGAAACAGACAGGACATGTCCCGGGCGACTCACAGCAACGAAGTGCGCGAGATCCCAGAGCTCTTGCACGTCTTTCCACGACAGGATCTGCGCGATCGCGTCGGCGCCGGTGATGAAGTACAGGTCGGCGTCGGGCCGCTCACGTCGGATGTCGCGCAGCGTGTCGATCGTGAATGTCGGCTTCTCACGGTCGATGTCGACCCGGCTCGTCGTGAAGCGCGGGTTCGAGGCCGTCGCGATCACCGTCATGAGATAGCGGTGCTCGGCTTGCGTCACATTCGACTTGTAGCTCGGCTGACCGGTCGGCACGAAGACGACCTCGTCGAGGTCGAGCGACTGCGCGACCTCGCTCGCCGCGACCAGGTGGCCGTGGTGGATCGGGTCGAACGTGCCGCCCATCACTCCGATGCGCGGCCGACGCTCCGCGACCGTCATCGCGTGCTCGCCCGCCTCAGTGACCGCCGTGCGCGTCTCCGGCGTGGCGTGCGGCGTAGGCCGCAGCCTTGGCGGCGTGGCGGTTGGCCACATCGCGGTACGAGGCGAGGACGAAGCCGAGGGCGGCGAAGATCACGAGCGCAATGAGACCGTAGACCCACGACTCCATGGGCAGCTCGCGCGCGTGCACGGTCTCAGCGACCACCGTACCGGTCTGCACCGTTGCCGTCTGCACTGCGGTGATGAGGCTCATTCGCCGTTCCTTTCGAATCCTGCGGGTCGTGCTCCAGACAGTCTAGCGAGGTCAGCCGCGCACATGTCCGGCACCGCGCACGATCCACTTCGTGCTGGTCAATTCGGGCAGCCCCATGGGCCCCCGCGCGTGCAGCTTCTGCGTCGAGATGCCGACCTCGGCGCCGAAGCCGAACTCGGCGCCGTCGGTGAAGCGGGTCGACGCGTTGACCATGACGGCGGCGGCGTCGACTTCGTTGAGAAAGCGCTCGGCGTTGCCGAGATCGTTGGTCACGATCGATTCGGTGTGCTTCGTCGAGTAACGGCGGATGTGTCGCATCGCGTCATCGAGCGAGTCCACGACGCCGACCGACATCTCGAGCGACATGTGCTCGGTGGCCCAGTCTTCGTCGGTGACGGGAGCCACCTCGGGGCGCAGCGCGCGCACGCGCTCGTCACCGTGCACGACGACGCCGGATGCTTCGAGGCGGTCCAGCACCGGAGGCAACAGGCGTTCGGCGGCGTCGACGTGCACGAGCAGGGTCTCGAGGGCGTTGCAGACGCTGGGGCGCTGGGTCTTCGCATTGTGCACGAGCTCGACCGACCAGTCTTCGCGTGCGCTCGCGTCGAGGAACATGTGCACGACCCCGGCGCCCGTTTCGATGACCGGCACCTTGGCCTCGTCGACCACCGCGCGGATGAGCCCGGCGCTGCCGCGCGGGATGAGCACGTCGACGTAATCGCGGGCCTGCATGAGGTGCCGGGCGCCGGCTCGCCCGAAGTCGTCGACGGTCTGCACGGCGTCGGCGGGCAGCCCGGCGGCGTCGAGCGCGTCGCGAAGCACCCCGACGAGCACGCGGTTGGTCTGCTCGGCGGCCGTGCCGCCGCGAAGCACCACGGCGTTGCCGCTTTTCAGCGCGAGCACGGCGATGTCGATCGTGACGTTGGGCCGCGCCTCGTAGATCGCGCCGATCACGCCGAGCGGCACGCGGATCTGGTCGATGCGCACGCCGTTCGGCAGCGAACGACCGCTGACCGTGTCGCCGACCGGGTCGGTGAGGGCGATGACCTCGCGCACCGCCTCTGCCAGGGCTGCGACGCGCCCCTCGTCGAGGGCGAGCCGGTCGAGCAGGCCGTCGCCGATCGCCGCGGCGCGTCCGGCGGCGAGGTCGAGGGCGTTCGCCGCGATGATCTCGGTCGAGCGCTCGACGAGCAACCGCGCGACCTGCTCGAGAGCGGCGTCCTTCTCGGCCGTCGAGGCGCGTGCGAGTCGACGCGACGCTTCTTTCGCGGCCGCGAGGCGGGTGTCGATCACCGAGACGTCGAGTTCGGGCTGCTCCATGACCCCAGCCTAGGCGAGCGGGGTCGCACCCTCACCCCGCGTGACGCGTCGGTGCCGCGTCGAACCAGGTGCCGATGTCGTTGCCGGCGAGCGCCTCGGCCACGAGGTGCGTCGCCGTGATCAGCACCGAGGTGCCGGCGTCGGCTGCGACACGGGCCGCGGAGACCTTCGTCTCCGCTCCCCCGGTGCCGACGCCGGCCCGGCCGACCGAGCCGATCTCGACGCCCGCCAACTCGTCGCCGTAGGCCACGTGGGCGATGCGGCTGGCACCCTCGAGATGCGGCGGCCTCGTGTAGAGCGCGTCGACGTCTGAGAGCAGCACGAGCAGGTCGGCGCCGATGAGCTCGGCGACGAGGGCCGCGAGTCGGTCGTTGTCGCCGAAACGGATCTCGTGCGTGGCGACCGTGTCGTTCTCGTTCACGATCGGCAGGATGCGGAGCGCGAGCAGTCGGTCCATCGCGCGCTGCGCGTTCGACCGGGGTGTCGCGTTCTCGAGGTCGCCGGCAGTGAGCAGTACTTGGCCGGCGAGCACGCCGTAGCGGTCGAGGCTCGTCTGGTAGCGCCACATGAGCACGTTCTGCCCGACGGCGGCGGCCGCCTGCTGGGTCGCGAGATCGGTCGGGCGACCGTCGAGGCTGAGAAAGGGAATCGCCGTCGCGATCGCTCCGGAGGAGACGAGCACGATCTCGGCGCCGTGCGCGTGGGCGGCGGCGAGGGCGTCGACCAGCGGGCCGATCTGCTCGGCGTTGTCACCGCTGATCGACGAGGACCCGACCTTGACGACGATGCGGGTGGCCGCGGGGATCTCGGCGCGGCTGCCCGGGGTCATTCTCGGCCCTCGTCGCTCGATTCCTGCTCAGGGGTGCCGGCGGGCGCGGCCGCAGCGGCTTCGGCGTCGCTCTGCTCGTCGAGCTCCGACCACATGCCGGCGGTGCGCTCTCGCTCGAGCTCGGCGCGTGCCTCGGCCTTGGCGTCCATGCGCTCGTAGTACTCGCTGCGTCGTTCGGCACGAGTGGCGCGGCGGTTCTCGTCGAGTCGGGTGTCGGTGCCGCGCGGCGCGGTGATGAGCTCGGCGGTCGAGGTGAGCGTGGGCTCCCAGTCGAAGACGACACCCTGGCCCTTGCCGATGACGACGGCCGAGCCGGCGTCTGCACCAGCCCGCACGAGGGCGTCTTCGACGCCGAGCTTCGCGAGGCGGTCGGCGAGGAAGCCGACGGCCTCGTCGTTCGTGAAGTCGGTCTGCTGCACCCACCGCTCGGGCTTCTGGCCGAGCACCCGGTAGAGGGTGCCGTAGCTGCCGCCCTCGGCGCGCACGGTGAAGCCGGGATCGGTCGCACCCTTCGGTCGCATCACGATGCGCTCGGGCACGGGGGTCGCCTCGACCTCGGCGCGGGCCGCGTCGACGAGCTCGCCGAGCGCGAAGCCGAGCTGGCGCAGGCCCTCGTGGCTGACGGTCGAGATCTCGAACACGCGGTAGCCGCGTGCTTCGAGGTCGGGGCGAACGAAGTCGGCGAGTTCGCGTGCCTCGGGCACATCGATCTTGTTGAGCGCGATGAGCTGGGGGCGCTCGAGCAGCGGCAGCTGCCCCTCGGGCACGGGGTAGGCGGCGAGCTCGGCGAGGATCACGTCGAGGTCGGTGATCGGGTCGCGGCCGGGTTCGAGCGTCGCGCAGTCGAGCACGTGCAGCAGCGCGGAGCAGCGCTCGACGTGACGGAGGAACTCGAGGCCGAGCCCCTTGCCCTCACTGGCGCCCTCGATGAGGCCCGGCACGTCGGCGACGGTGAAGCGGTGGTCGCCCGCCTGCACGACGCCGAGGTTCGGGTGCAGCGTCGTGAACGGGTAGTCGGCGATCTTCGGCCGCGCGGCCGACATGGCGGCGATGAGGCTCGACTTGCCGGCGGACGGGTAGCCGACGAGCGCGACATCGGCGATCGTCTTGAGCTCGAGCGTGATGTCGACCTCGTCGCCGAGCGTGCCGAGCAGGGCGAAGCCCGGTGCCTTGCGCTTCGTGGTCGCGAGCGCGGCGTTGCCGAGGCCGCCGAGCCCGCCGGCCGCTGCGACGAAGCGCGCGCCGGGTTGGGTGAGGTCGGCGAGTTCGACGCCGTCGTCGTTCTTGACGACCGTGCCGACGGGCACGGGCAGTTCGATGGTCTCGCCGAGCGCGCCGGAGCGATTGTCGCCCATTCCGGGCTGCCCGTTCGGCGACGAGCGGTGCGGCCGCCCGTGATAGCCGAGCAGCGTGGTGACCTGCGGGTCGGCGACGAGCACGATGTCGCCGCCGTTGCCGCCGTTGCCGCCGTCGGGGCCGGCGAGCGGCTTGAACTTCTCACGGCGAACGGAGACGCAGCCGTTCCCGCCGTGCCCGGCACGCAGGAACAACGTCACCTCATCGACGAAGCTGACCATGCTGCACTCTCCAAACCGATAAAACACGTGAGGGCGGGCCGAAGCCCGCCCTCACGATGAACTCGGTCGACTATTCGCCGACCGCCACGATGTTGACGACCTTGCGGCCGCCCTTGTTGCCGAACTGAACCGCGCCGGCCTCGAGCGCGAACAGGGTGTCGTCGCCACCGCGACCGACGCCTGCGCCCGGGTGGAAGTGCGTGCCGCGCTGGCGGACGATGATCTCGCCTGCGCCGACGACCTGGCCGCCGAAGCGCTTCACGCCGAGGCGCTGCGCGTTGGAGTCACGACCGTTGCGAGTAGAGCTCGCTCCCTTTTTGTGTGCCATTAGCTGCTCTCCTCAGGCTCTACTTGATACCGGTGACCTTGACGCGCGTGAGGTCTTGACGGTGCCCCTGGCGCTTCTTGTAGCCGGTCTTGTTCTTGAACTTCTGGATCACGATCTTCGGGCCGCGGAGGTCGTTGAGAACCTCGGCCGTGACCGTGACCTTCTCGAGCGCCTTGGCGTCGGAGGTGATCTTGTCGCCGTCGACGAGGAGCACCGCGGCGAGCGTGACGTTGCCGTCTTTGTCTGCCTTGATGCGGTCCATCGTCACGATGGTGCCGACTTCGACCTTCTCCTGCCGGCCGCCGGCGCGCACTACTGCGTAAACCACTACTCGTACCTATCTCTGGGGAGCCCTGAGGCCCCGACTGTCTGATGGGGTGTCACTGCGCGGTCGCCCCAGCGGGAAGAAGGGTGGTGACTGGCAGAAAACTGCGGGCGCACCGTGATAAGCGGTGGCACCAACGGTCGAGTTTATCGGATGTCGCGGGGCCGGTCAAACGCGCCGCACGCGGCGAGTCGCGGGTGCCGCGCGTAGGATCGGCGCATGACCGTGCTGATCGACACTCCCCTGTGGCCGAAGCACGGCACGGTCTGGGCCCACCTCGTCAGCGACGAGTCGATCGCAGAACTCCGAGAGTTCGCTGAGAGAACCGCGCTGCCGTCGAGATCGTTCGATCTCGACCACTATGACGTGCCCATCGAGCGGTACGACGAGCTCGTCGCGGCGGGCGCTGTGCCGGTCTCGCCGAGGGAGCTCGTCGAGCGGCTCCGCCGGAGCGGGCTGCGCGTCACGCCGCGTGAACGACGCGAGCGCGCAGCCCGAGACTCACTCGGCTGAGTCGGATGCCTCGGCGTCACCCGAGCCGTCGGCCCTGGTGATCACGGGCGCGGCCCCGGCCGTCGTGCTGAGCGCCGTCGTCGAGACCCGGCGGCTGCGCGAACGCCCCTCGCCGGCCTTCTTCGGCGCGGGCAGTGCGTCGAGCACCGAGTCGAGCAGCACCTCGGTCTCTGCCACCCGCGCGGGGCGCTTGCGCGACACGGGCGGAACAGGCAGGTCGAGGATCTGCGTCACCTCGGGCGCCGGGGTCGGCTCGGTCGCCGGCGAAGCGGCTTCGGGCACGACCGGCGCGGCCGTCGGAGCGGTCGACGAAGCCGCAGCGGTCGAGGCCGCTGCCGCGATCGGCGCCGTCTCGTCCGCGGGCGCGGGAGCACCTGTCGTGGCGCGGGCTGCGGCACCCTGATCTTGCGAGACGCGGCGGTGACGGCCGCGACGGCGACCGCTCGAACCCTCTGCCGGCTTCTCGCCTGCCGCGGCATCGGCCTGCTTCACGGCAGACGCGTTGCCCGCGACATCCGCCGCCGGCTCTTCGACCTTGTGCTCGGCGTGCGGAATCGTCGAGGCGGCGATCTGCGCGAGCGCGTTCTTCACGTCGTCGGTGATCGCATGCGTGCCGGTGTGCGCCGCCGGCGTCGACGGAGCCTGCGACGACTGCTGCTGGTTGCCGCCGCGGCCGCGACCGCGCCGCTCGGGCTGCGACTGCTGGGCGCTGCGGTGCTTCACGACGGGCTCGTGGTGCACGATGATGCCGCGACCGGCGCAGATCTCGCACGGCTCGCTGAACGACTCGAGGAGGCCGAGGCCGAGCTTCTTGCGGGTCATCTGCACGAGGCCGAGCGAGGTCACCTCGGCGACCTGGTGCTTCGTACGGTCGCGCGAGAGGCACTCGACGAGTCGGCGCAGCACGAGGTCGCGGTTGGACTCGAGCACCATGTCGATGAAGTCGACGACGATGATGCCGCCGATGTCGCGCAGGCGCAGCTGACGCACGATCTCTTCGGCCGCTTCGAGGTTGTTCTTCGTGACGGTCTCTTCGAGGTTGCCGCCGGAGCCGACGAACTTGCCCGTGTTGACGTCGACGACGGTCATCGCCTCGGTGCGGTCGATGACGAGCGAGCCGCCCGAGGGCAGCCAGACCTTGCGGTCGAGCGCCTTCTCGATCTGCTCGCTGATGCGGAACTCGTCGAACGAGTCGCGTTCGCCGGCGTACGCTTCGACGCGCTCGAGCAGGTCGGGCGCAACGGCGCGCAGGTACCGCTCGATGGTCTGGCGCGCTTCGTCGCCCTCGATGACCATCTTCTGGAAGTCTTCATTGAAGACGTCGCGCACGATCTTGATGAGCAGGTCGGGCTCCGAGTGCAGCAGCGCGGGCGCCTGCACCTTCTCGAGCTGGGCCGACACGTCGGCCCACTGCGCGATGAGGCGGTTGACGTCGAGCGTCAGCTGCTCTTCGGTCGCGCCCTCGGCGGCGGTGCGCACGATGACGCCCTGGTTGTCGGGCAGCACCTCTTTGAGGATCTTCTTCAGACGCGCGCGCTCGGTGTCGGGGAGCTTGCGGCTGATGCCGTTCATCGAGCCGTTGGGCACGTAGACGAGGTAGCGGCCGGGCAGCGAGACCTGGCTCGTGAGGCGGGCGCCTTTGTGGCCGACCGGGTCCTTCGTGACCTGCACGAGCACCCGGTCGCCGGGCTTCAAGGCGAGCTCGATGCGTCGCGGCTGGTTCTTCTCGCCGTTCTCGGCGGCGGCCTCCCAGTCGACCTCGCCCGAGTACAGCACGGCGTTGCGGCCGCGACCGATGTCGACGAACGCGGCCTCCATGCTCGGCAGCACGTTCTGCACGCGGCCGAGGTACACATTCCCGATGAGGGATGCGTCTTGATTGCGGGCGACGTAGTGCTCGACGAGCACGCCGTCTTCGAGCACGCCGATCTGGATGCGGCCGCCCTTCTCGCGCACGACCATCGAGCGGTCGACCGACTCGCGGCGGGCGAGGAACTCGGCCTCGGTGATCACCGCGCGGCGGCGACCGGCGTCGCGACCGTCGCGTCGGCGCTGCTTCTTGGCCTCGAGGCGCGTCGAGCCCTTGACCTTCTGCGGCTCGGTGATGAGCTCGACCTCACGGGGCTTGCGCACCTTGACGACCGTGTTGGCGGGTTCGTCGCTCGTCGAGCGGCCCTCTTCGCCGCTGCGGCGACGCGTGCGACGGCGAACCGTCGACGACTCGTCGTCGTCGCTGCCGCCGCGCTCGTCGCGGGTCTCGCCGCGACCGCCGCGCTCGTCACGACCGCCGCGGTCGTCGCGGTCGAAGCCCGCGAGCACCGGCGGGGCGTGGAAGATCAGCGACGTCGTCGTGAGCGTCGCGGGGATCGGCGAGACCGCAGCGGCATCGGTCGCGACCGGCGCAGCGGATGCCTCGGCGCCCGCCGTCTCGGCCGACTCGACATCGGCCGACTCGACATCGGCCGACACGACGCCGTCGACGTTGGCGCTGTCGACCGCCGCGTCGTCGACTGCGACGGGCGCCGCGGCATCCGTCACTGCGGAATCGACCGCCGCCGGCACCTCGACGACGGGCGTCGACCGACTGTCGGCCGCCTTCGCACGGCTCGCGCGCCGCGAGCCGAAGAGGCCGCCGCGACGCCGGGTCGGGCCGTTGCCGGCCTCGGGTTCGTTCGTGTTGTTCTCGTTGCCTTCCACCATCTCTGGTGCACTCCTACGCCGGTTCCGACGGCCGCGCCGTCGTCCCGTACTCGTCTGGAGCGGCTCCGCGCGAACGCCGAGCCGCCGAATCCTTCATTACTGCGACCGGCAGGTTGCCTTGTCGCCACGTCTTGCGGTGCGTTCACCGCCCACTCGGATGCGTTGCATCCTCAAAGCCCTCATTGGCGCCGTGCCGGGCGCGGCCCGGACGACTGCTTCGATTATCGCATGCTCTCGCAGCTCAGGCAGGAATCGGCATGCCATAATCCGAGCATGCCGGACTCCCCCAGTCGTCCAAGACCCGTCGGCCTCGCCGTCTTCCTCCTGATCGCGGGGGGCCTCGGCCTCCTCGCGGCGTTCGAACTCTCGATCGAGAAAGTGCTCTCGCTCAGTGATTCCTCGTACATCCCCTCGTGCAATGTGGGGGTGCTCGTCGGCTGCAGCACGAACCTCGCTTCGTGGCAGGGCGAGATCCTCGGATTCTCCAACCCGTTCATCGGCCTCATGGCATGGCCGGTGGTGCTCACCATCGCGGTCGCGATCCTCGCGGGGGCGACGTTCGCGCGCTGGTTCTGGGTCGCGTTCAACGTCGGCGCCGCCGGCGCGCTCGTCTTCGTCGGCTGGCTCATCTACCAGAGCATCTACATCCTCGACGTGCTCTGCCCGTGGTGCATGCTCACGTGGGCGGTCACGATCCCGATGTTCTGGGCGCTCACGCTCTACAACCTCCGCGAGGGTCATATTCCGGCGTCGGCACGCGTTCGCCGGCTCGCAGCCGCCTGGTACGGGTGGGTGCCGCTCATCACGGTCGTCTGCTACCTCGTGGTCGTGCTGCTCGCGCAGGCGCAGATGAACGCGATCCCGCGAGTGATCATCGACCTGCAGAACGCCTTCAACTGAGACGTGGATGCCGC
>NZ_JBSHJY010000064.1:0-14296 GCF_053619715.1 Agromyces sp. NPDC055520
CTCTGCGACCGTATCGAGACCGGGTGACCCGGTCTCGATACGCTCGCCGGCGCTCGCTACTCGACCACCGGTGGAGATCGTCTCGTTCACAGGTGCAGCCCGCATTCCGTCTTGGCGAGACCGGCCCAGCGCCCCGATCTCGGATCCTCGCCCCCGGCGACGGGCTTCGTGCACGGCTCGCAGCCGATGGAGGGGTAGCCGTGCGACATGAGCAGGTTCACCGGCACCTGGTGCGCACCGGCGTAGTCGAGCAGTTCGTCGAAGGTCCACGCCGCGAGCGGATTGACCTTCACGAGCCCGTTGCGCTCGTCCCACTGGATGAGCGGCGTGCTCGCACGCGTCGGCGCCTCCTCGCGGCGCACACCCGTGAACCACAGCTCGTAGCCCGCGAGGGCCTGCTGCAGCGGCGCCACCTTGCGACGGGCGCAGCAGAGGCCCGGGTCGCGGGCGAACAGCTCGGCGCCGAACTCGGCGTCCTGCTCGGCCACGGTCTGCTCGGGCAGCACGTCGACGACGCGCACGTCGAGCGCTCGGGCGACCTCGTCGCGGGTCGCGCGCGTCTCGGCGAAGTGGTAGCCGGTGTCGAGGAACAGCACGTCGACGCCCGGCAACTGCGCCGCCACCAGGTGCGGCAGCACGGCGTCGGCCATCGAGCAGGCGACGGCCGCGACATCCGTCTCGAAATGCTCGGCGACCCAGGCGACGACCTGTCGAGCGGATGCCTCGTGGTCGGTGCCGCTGCCGAGCTCCGCGTTGCCCGCCTCGGCGAGCGCGCGCAACTCGTCGGGCGTGCGCCGCGCCGGTGGTCGAGTAGGTCGCTCTGCGACCGTATCGAGACCGGGTGACCTGGTCTCGATACGCTCGCTGGCGCTCGCTACTCGACCACCGGTGTGGGTGAGGTTGCGCGCGCTCATTGCAGGGCCTCTTCCTCGGCGCGGTGCGCCCACTCGGCGAAGGTCTCGTCGGCCGCGGCGTCGCGGTCGGCGAGGAACCGCCGAACGACGCGTTCGACGTAGTCGGCGAGCCCGTCGGCTGTGACCTTCAGTCCGCGCACGGTGCGGCCCGTGCCCGCCTCTGCACGCGTGGCCGACGCGAGTCCGCCGCCGAGGTGCACCTGGAACCCGGGCGTCTGGCCGCCCTCGCCGTCGGGCAGCAGCTGGCCCTTCAGCCCGATGTCGGCCGTCTGGATGCGGGCGCAGGAGTTGGGGCATCCGTTCACATGCAGGCTGATCGGATGCGGCAGGTCGATGCCGGCCAATCGCGCTTCGAGCGCGACCACCGCGTTCGTCGCCGTCTGCTTGGTCTCGACGATCGCGAGCTTGCAGAACTCGATGCCGGTGCAGGCGATCGTGCCCCGGCGGAAGAGGCTCGGCCGTGCCGAGAGGCCGAGCGCGTCGAGCTCGGCGACGACCTCGTCGACCTCGGCCTCGGGGATGTCGAGCAGCACGATCTTCTGGTGCGGCGTCGTGCGCAGGCGCGTCGACCCGTGCCGCTCGAGCAGATCGGCGACGGCCGTGAGCGTCGTGCCCGACACCCGGCCGACGAACGGCGTGGCGCCGATGTAGAATCGGCCGTCGTGCTGCCGGTGCACGCCGACGTGGTCGCCCTGCGTGACCGGCTTCGGGGCGGGCGGGCCGTCGGGCAGCGGCGCGCCGAGGTACTCGGTCTCGAGCACCTGGCGGAACTTCTCGGCGCCCCAGTCGGCGACGAGGTACTTCAGCCGCGCCTTGTTGCGCAGCCGCCGGTAGCCGTAGTCGCGGAAGATCGAGGTGACGCCGAGCCACACCTCGGCGACCTGCTCGGGGGCGACCCACGCGCCGAGCCGCACCGCGAGGTGGGCGGCCGTCGAGAGGCCGCCGCCGACCCAGAGGTCGTAGCCGACGCCGAGTTCGGGATGGTCGACGGCCACGAAGGCGACGTCGTTGATCTCATGCACGACATCCTGACTCGGATGCCCCGTGATCGCCGTCTTGAATTTGCGCGGCAGGTTCGCGAGCTCGGGCACGCCGATGTACTTGGCAGTGATCTCGTCGATCGCCGGTGTCGGGTCGATCAGCTCGTCGGCCGCGATGCCCGCGACGGGCGAGCCGAGCACGACCCGGGGCACGTCGCCGCAGGCTTCGGTCGTCGAGAGGCCGACCGACTCGAGGCGGCGCCAGATCTCGGGCACGTCTTCGACGCGCACCCAGTGCAGCTGCACGTTCTGTCGGTCGGTGAGGTCGGCGGTGTCGCGCCCGAACTCGGTCGAGATGCCGCCGATCACGCGAAGCTGCTCGCTCGTGAGCTGGCCGCCGTCGATGCGCACGCGCAGCATGAAGTACTCGTCTTCGAGCTCGTGCGGCTCGAGCGTCGCGGTCTTGCCGCCGTCGATGCCGGGCTTGCGCTGCGTGTAGAGGCCCCAGACGCGGAAGCGGCCGTGCAGGTCGGTCGGGTCGATCGACGCGAACCCGCCCTTCGAGTAGATCGTCTCGATGCGGCCGCGTACGCTCAGGCCGTCGTCGACCTGCTTCCACTCCTCGTTGCCGTTGAGCGGGGCGGTGCCGTCGATCTTCCACTGCCCGTGCGGGCGGCTCGCGGGCCGCGGCGGGCGTGCCGGGCGTTCACCGGTCGCGGGGCGGGCCGGGCGCTCGCCGGCTGGGGCCGTGGGGCGGCTCGGCGCCTCGATCGTCTCCTGCGTCATGTCTGCTCCTCGGTCGCCCGCAGAGTGCGGGTTCCGACCGAGAGTATGGGCGTTCGGCGCGCGCCGGAATGCCCGCCGTCACATCACGGAAACGAAGGCAACGGGGCGTCAATCGCGGCAACGGGGCGTCACATTCCCCCACTCGCGATGAGCGGCGTTATGCTCCGGGTGCCCCGCCGCGCGCGTCGTCGGAGGCCGCCTCGACCGCGGCGCCGAAGCGGTCGAGCACGATGTCGACGAGCTCGATCGGCGTGTCATCCGGGGTGAGCAGCGGCTCGGTGACGAGGTCGGCCACGGCCGCGAGCACGAGGTCTTGAAAGTAGCCGGGGGCGAGCAGGTAGCTCGCCGCGACCACGCGACGAGCGGGCGACGTGCCCGACGTGCCGGCATCCGCGGCTCGCACCGCCGCGATGGCGTCGGCCAGTCGCGGCTCGGCGGCCGAGAGGAACCCGACCGTCACCGGCGCCGCGATCGCCGCGCCGAGGCGCCGCCCCATGTCGCGACAGTCGTCGACCGCGCGGGCGTCGCTCGACCCCGCCGCCGCGAGCACGACGTGGTCGTCGGGCGTCGCCCCGGCCTCGGCCAGGCGCCGCCGCAGCACCTCGACGAGCCGGTCGTCTGGCCCCAGCGCCGCGGCAAGGCTCACCCGGCGATCGGGCGTCTCGTCGATCTCGCGTCGCAGGTCGACGTGCACGTGGTAGCCCGCCGAGAGCAGCAGGGGTACGACGACCGCGGGCAGCGCGGGTGGCAACGACGCGAGGGCGGCCGCGACATCCGGTTGCTGCACGTCGACGTGCCCGAGGCGCACCGCAGCCGGCGCGGCCGGCGTCGCCGGCGTCGCCGCCGCTGCCGCCGCCGCTGCCTCGACGGCGTCGGCGAGTGCGCGCACTGCGGCCTGCCCCTCGGGCGATGACGTGCCGTGCGAGATGGCGACGAGGGCGGGCGCGGTGGGGCTCATGACTCCATCGTGCCGTGCGACCGCGAATCGGCACCACCGACGTGCAACACCGCGACGAACTCGCGGCCGACCGGTTGCGCAGCTCGGCGACGTAAGCTGCAAGACGACGATTCGCGGGCGAACGAGCGGATGCGGCATCCACTCGCCTGATCGGCCAGGAAGAGGACATGAGCGACACGCGCACCCGACGATCCCCCTTCTCGCGACGCGCCGCGGCCACCGGGCCGCGCGCGACGTTCCGGCAGCTGCTGCCGTTCATCTTCGAGCACCGCCCGGTGCTCATCTGGGTGGCCGTGCTCTCGATCGTCGGCGCGCTCGCGAGCCTCGCGCAGCCGCTGCTCGTCGCCCAGGTCATCCAGCTCGTCGAGGCCGGCGACCCGCTCGGCTGGATCCCGTGGGCGCTCGTCGCCCTCGTGATCGTGAGCGGCGTCATCACCGGCTACCAGCACTACCTGCTGCAGCGCACGGGCGAGGGCGTCGTGCTCTCGAGCCGCAAGCGCCTCATCGGCAAGCTGCTGCGACTGCCGATCGCCGAGTTCGACACGCGCCGCACGGGCGACCTCGTCTCGCGCGTCGGCAGCGACACGACGATGCTGCGCGCCGTGCTCACCCAGGGTCTCGTCGAGGCGATCGGCGGCGCCGTCACCTTCGTCGGCGCGCTCATCGCGATGCTCGTCATCGACCCCGTGCTGCTCGGCCTCACCGTGCTCGTCATCGCCGTCGCCATCACGACCGTCACACTGCTGTCGGGCCGCGTGCGCGAGGCGTCGCACCAGGCGCAGGAGAAGGTGGGCGACGTCGCGGCCTCGGTCGAACGCGCGATCGGCGCGGTGCGCACGATCCGAGCGGCCGGAGCGACCGAACGCGAGATCCGCGACGTCGAGGCGCACGCCGAGGGCGCCTGGCAGATGGGCGTGAAGGTCGCGAAGATCTCGGCCCTCATCGTGCCGGTGGCCGGCATCGCGATGCAGGTGTCGTTCCTCGTGGTGCTCGGCGTCGGCGGCTTCCGCGTGGCATCGGGCGCCATCGACGTCGCCTCCCTCGTCGCGTTCATCCTCTTCCTGTTCATGATGATCCTGCCGCTCGGCCAGGCGTTCGGGGCGATCACCTCGGTCAACCAGGCGCTCGGCGCGCTCGGGCGCATCCAAGAGATCCTCGACCTGCCCGACGAGGACGCGCACGACCGCGAACTCGCACCGCTGGCGCTCATGGTCGGCGAGGCGAACGACGCCGTGATGCCGGATGCCGCGGCCATCGCCTTCGACGACGTGCACTTCGCCTACGCGGCGACGCGGCAGGACCCGGCCGACCCGGCCAACGACTCCCCCGACTCCGTGGCGGTCGAGCCGTCGGTCACCGACCGGCAGCCCGTGCTGCGCGGCGTCTCGTTCGAGGTGCCGCGGGGGCAGCGCATCGCGCTCGTCGGCCCCTCGGGCGCCGGCAAGTCGACGATCCTCGCGCTCATCGAGCGCTTCTACGACCCCTCGGTCGGCGCGGTGCGCATGGGCGGGCTCGATCTGCGCTCGATCAAACGCGCCGAGTTGCGCGCGCAGATCGGCTACGTCGAACAGGATGCCCCGGTGCTGGCCGGTTCGCTGCGGGACAACCTGAAGCTCGGCAGCCCCGATGCGAGCGACGCCGCGTGCGAGCAGGTGCTGCGCGCCGTGAACCTCGGCGGCGTGCTCGACCGTGACCCGGCGGGGCTCGGCGCCGCCGTGGGCGACGACGGCATCATGCTCTCGGGCGGCGAGCGGCAGCGGCTCGCGATCGCGCGCGCGCTGCTCGCGGCTCCCCCGATCCTGCTGCTCGACGAGTCGACCTCGTCGCTCGACGGGGTCAACGAACGCATGATGCGCGAGGCGGTCGATGCGGTCTCAGCGGGTCGCACGCTCATCGTCATCGCGCACCGGCTCTCGACCGTCATCGACTCCGACCGCATCATCGTGCTCGACGAGGGCCGCGTGATCGGCGAGGGCACGCACGCCGAGCTCGTCGCCGAGGTGCCCCTCTACCGCGACCTCGCGGCGCACCAGCTGCTCGTGTAGCCGCTGCCTCCACCCTCCGCACGGCGCGCTGCCCGCGCTCCGCGCTGCTCGCGCCGCGCTGCTCGCGCTCCGCGCTACTCGCTCCGCGCTGCCCGCGCTCTGCGCTGCCCGCGCTCCGCTTTGTAGGACGATGACCGGCTTGTAGGACGGATTCGCGCATGAGCGTCCTACAAATCGGCCTTCGTCCTACAAAAACACCAATCGTAGAAGGCGATGCAGCAGCAGCGGCGAACACTCCTCAGGGGAAACCCGAGTGAAACTCAGTGCCTGCTCGGATGGCGCAGCGGAGCCGCCTTCGTAGCGTGGACTCCCGCATCCCCCACAAGATGCCGCATGCCCACGCCCCACGGAGGAACACCATGACCATCGCCACCGTCGCGACCGAGCGCGATCTCGCACATCTCGACGAGCTGCCCGTCGACCTCATCGACGAGCTGCCCGATTCGACCGACGACACCGAGACGACCGCAACGGCCGGCGCCCGCAACGGCCTCGGCCTCGGCAACTCCTTCGACCGAGTGCAGGCCGGCATCCAGGGCTGGCTCCGGCACTGGGAACCGCTGCGCCTGCCGGCCTTCACCGCCGTGCGCGACGTCATGCCCGCCGACGACCGCGGCCGCTCGTCACTGCAATCGGCGCCGACGCAGCCCGACGGCGCCGTGCGGCTCACGGCGAGCCTGTACGACCCGCCGAACCGCGACGGCGACCCCCTCGCGTGGTCGCGCAACTGGGCGAGCCTCGCCGTGCTGCCACCGGCGCGCGAGTCGGGCCGCCTGTACTACCGGTTCCGCGTCGCGAGCCGCCTCGTGCTCGACGGGCAGGCGGCGCTGAGCCTCGTGTCGACGAGCGTGAACTTCGGCATCGTCGCCGACGGCGTCAAGGCGAGCCCGTTCCAGGTGACCGGATTCGCCACTCCGATCGCGCGCCCCCTGATGGGCGTGCAGTGCCGCGAAGACCAGGATGCCTCGGCGTCGCAGAGCTTCGAGGGCTCGATCGCCGTGCGGCAGGGCGAGACCCCGGCCATGGCATTCGTGATCGGCACCGACCTGCTGTTCGAGAACGGGTGGGTGCGCATGCACGAGGGCTCGAGCACGTGGATCGGCCCGACCGAACCGGGCGCGAGCGGCACGATCGAGTTCCGCTACGCACCCGCCGCGATGCTTCGTCTGCTCGGCCGACTCGACGAGCCGCACGTGGCCTGACCACTGCCCCCGAAGGCGGGGTCGAGGAATTCTCAACGCGGTGCCATGCTCCTCACGAGCGGGGCTTCGTCCCCGCATGAGGAGAATTGCGATGAGCCCGCGATTTCTGTCCGTCCCCCGTCTGGTCGTCATGATCGCCGCAGCGGCGCTCGTGGCCCCGCTCGCCATTTCGCCGGCTGCCGCCGACCCGTTGCCGCCGGACGATGCCACGGGTACCACCACGATCTACTTCGACCCAGACCAGACGTCCTCCATCACCGTGACCTCGAGCGGCGTCTTCGAGCTGAGCGGCGATCTCGACGTCGTGCGTTCGCAGTGCATCGACGGCGGCGCGAACTCGGTGTGCGTGGGCGCGCAGAGCTCGAGCGACCCGTTCGCCGAGCCGCTGGTCGTCGGAGGTTCGGTTTCCGGCTTCGCCGCCGACGACGAGGGCGGGGCGGCCGAGGCGCTCGGGTGGATCATCCAGGAGGGCGTGGACGCGATCACGGCCCTCTACGACCTTCCCGCCGACGGACGTGTGCAGCGACTCGCCGGCGACCAGTTGCGCGCCTACGTGCTCATGCGCATCCTCGACGTGCTCGACCGTTCGCTCTACGGCGTCGAGCTCACGCCGAACGAGCAGGTGACGCTCGACTACGTCAACCGCCAGGTGCTCGGCAGCGACCGCAAGATCGCCCAGTACGCGGCCGACGAGTTCGCCACGTTCCAAGCGCTCGAGTGCGGCTACACGCCTCCCGCGGCGCCCGCGTTCATCACCACGCCGGTGACGCTGCCGAAAGAGGTCGTCGACTGGTGCGCCCGGCGGCACACGGTGCTCGAGAGCGCGTTCGTCTTCGCCCCGCCGCAGCCGTCGGCCGATGCATTCCAGGCCTGGGGCATGTATCGGCACGCCGCCGACCTGGGGCTCGATCGACTCTCGACCTCTGGGTACGGTGACGCGATCGCCGACGTGCAGCGGGCTTACGGCGCTCTCGCGGGTGCCGCGATCGCGGGTGGCGCCGCGGCAGCCGCAGCCGCCGCCGCAGGTGCGGCCGCGGGCGTGGCGGGCGCATCCACCACGGCGCTCGGCACCGTCTTCGCCGGCGTCTTCCCGCATGCTGCGTGGGGCAGCGCCCTCGTGCCCGCGACCGCGGCCGGCGCCGCCGCGTCGGTCGTCGCGGTCGTGATCCTGGCGATCGTCGTCACCGTCGTCGCGTCGATCCAACTCGACGAGCACGAACAGGTCGGCATCAAGATCGCCGAGCGGCTGAAGGACGCGAAAGAGGCCTCCGATCCGTTCTTCCTCGACGACATCCGCGCCCAATACGCGGGACTCGAGCTGCGTGAGGGGATGACGCCCGAGAACCAGCCCCCGTATCGGGCCGATGCATCGGTGGCGAGGATCATGGACCTCATCGTCGCCAAGACGTCTGACACGATCAACGGCGCCTATATTCCCGATGTCGACGCACTCTGGACCCCCAACGCGACGACAGCGCAGGACTACCGATTCCTCGTGATGGACGGCTCCACCCCGCACGTCGAGGACTCGATCACCGTGCCGATGCTGGGCGACGACGAGACGACGGTGCGGTTCAGCCGCGACTGGATGATCGTCGACGAGGGCGACGGCGAGAAGCCCGCCCTCGAGTTCCGCTACGTCGACAATGCCGGGCGCGAGACGACGGCGAGCCGGGTGCCCGCCGCCGAAGGTGCTCCGGCCCCGGACGGCGGGTTCAGCGTCGCCCGGCGCGGCCCCGACGGAATGCTCGTCGCCGAGCGCACCTCGACGATCCACTACATCGACGGCAACGGCAACTCGGTCTCGGTCGCGCTCGTGCCGCCGACCGTGCCGAAGGTCGGCGGCGTGCGTCCGAGCGCGGTCGGGCCGCTCACTCCGGGCCGCACCGTCATCCTGCGCCCGAACCCCGTCGCCCCCGACGGCACGTTCGACGGGCTCCACGAGACCGGCTTCACCTACACGTGGAACGTCAAACGGGTCGACCCGGCCACGGGCGCGCTGGTCGAGGCCGTGCCCGAGGTCACGAGCTACGACACCAGGTTCAAGCCCGCGGAGCTCGGCGACTACCGCGCCGTCGTTCGCGCGCACGACACCGACCCCGCCGACGGCACGGTGCCCGATTCATGGGGCGTCGTCGACTTCCGCATCTCGGCCCCGGCGACCGAAGCGGCCGAACTCCAGCTGCATGACGACGGCACCGACGGGCTGCGCATCTCGGCGCAGCTGGGGGCGGCCGTGCCCTCCGACGACTTCACGATCGACGTCGAATGGCCGGGCTCGGTCTTGGGCGAACCCGGCGAGCGCTCGAGTCTCGACCTCGAATGCCACACCGTCGACCCGATGAGCTGCTCGACCGTGAAGACCGATCTCTTCCCCGACATGAAGGCCGAACTCTCGCACACGCTCGCTGCGACCGCCGACCTCAACCGCGGCGTCACGGTGACCATCACCGATCGTTACGGCTCCGCGACGACGCAGAAGTTCGCGATCGACGATCCAGCGCGGCCGACGCTCGCGCCGCCGCGCGAGGCGCCCGGCCCCGACCAGCCCGGTGTCGTCGTCTTCGACCGTGTGCACTCCGCCGTGCAGATCCCCGTGCAGGTCACGGCCGACCCGAACTACGAACTCGCCCGTCTCGTGCCGGGCACCGGCGGCTTGCCGACCTCGTTCGGCATCGTCGATCCCGCCGACGACACGCCGAAGTCGAGCGTGCCGTTCCTGGGCGGCGCCGTGAGGCTCACGACCGGATTCGACGCGGTGAACAACGAGTGGGTCCTCGACCTGCGCGTGACCGCCGGCCTCGACGATCTCGGAACGACCACATTCCCCGTGGTCATACAGCAGGTGACCGGCGCCCGCACCATGATGCCGCTCACGGTCGATCTCGTCCCCGCGTCCGGCGACCGATTCCGTGCGGCCGTCGCCAATGAGATCGACGTCAACGACATCGCCGTCGACTCGGTTCCGCAGCTCGTGCCCTACGTCATGGGCGGGCGCGACGAATGGGGCGACTATGCGGGCGACCTGTGCGTGAGCCTCACGTACACCGAGTTCCCGACCGCCCCGGTCGAACACTGCGGCCCGGTGTCGGACCTGCTCGACGCGAACGGGAAGCTGACGGCGATCTCGTACCCCTCGTTCGACGCCGACGGCCTCGACACCGGTCGGTACGAGGTGACGGCGCACATTCCGGATGCCGAGCACGCCGACGCGACGCCGTTCACCGTCTCGTTCCGCCTCATGAGCGGCCCGCCGACGATCGGGGCGTTCACCTGGGACAAGGGGAAGAACGCGGTGCGGTTCACGACGACGCCGTTCAGCGCCGCCGCACCGATCACCGGGTACGAGTGCCGGCTCGACGGGCAGTCGGTCGCCTGTCCCGATGCGACAGCCGGCATCTGGGTCGCGCCGGCACTGACGCAGGGCACCCACCGATTCGATGTGAGCGTGACGGATGCCGCGGGCAACTACACCACCGACGGCTTCGAGTTCACGCTCAAGAAGGCCACGAAGGTCAAGCCGACGAAGCCCCCGAAGCCTCCGAAGCCCTGAACCGGCGAGGCATCCGTCACCGGCTCGGCACCGCCGACGACGCACGACTGAAGCGAACGGTCGCGAGCTGGAACGGTCTGAGCTCCAGCCGCCAGGCGCCGGGTCGTCCCGGCACCGACGCGAGGCCGGCCCGACCGTCGTCGAGCGGTCGTTCCAGCAGGTCGACCTCGGTCGCCCCCGCCGCGAACCCCGCCGTGAGCGTCGCCGAGGCCCGTGCACCGTGCGCCTCGTAGAGCCGCACCACGACGTCGCCCGAGCGGTCTTCGGCGAGCTTGACGGCCTCGACGATGACCCCGTCGCCCGCGACGGCGACGAGGGGCTCGATGCGATCGACCGCGGCATCGAGCACGCGTCGCGGCGGCACGTTGAGCCGGTAGCCCTCGGCGACGGCCTCGGGGATGCCGGCCCCGGGGGCGATCGCCACGCGGAACGTGTGTGCACCCTGATCGGCCGTCGGATCCGGGTAGCGGGGTGCACGCAGCAGCGACAGACGCACGGTCGTCACGGTCGCGTCACCGGCGACCGAGCGCGCGATGTCGTGCCCGTACGTCGCATCGTTGGCGACGGCGACGCCGAACCCGGGCTCGCCGACGTGCACCCAGCGGTGCGCGACGGACTCGAAGCGCGCCGCATCCCACGAGGTGTTCGCGTGCGTGGGCCGGTGGATGTGCCCGAACTGGATCTCGGACGTCGCGCGCTCGGCGTGCACGTCGAGCGGGAACGCGAGCTTCAGGAGCTTCTGCCGCTCGTGCCAGTCGACGTCGATGCGCACGTCGAGGGCCCGGCTCCCAGCCGCGAGCGAGACGGTCTCGACGATCTCGGAGTCGCCGAACCGCCGGACGATGCGCACCGCAACGCCCGCGGCGGCGTCGTCGTCGATCTCGATCGCCTCGAGCTCCCGCAACTCGACGACGTTCCGGCGATCCTGCACGTCGATGTCCCACGCATCCCACTGGTTCGGGGTGTCGCGGAAGAGCTGCAGCAGCTTCGCCGCACCGCCCTCGGGGATCGCGTCGCGGCCGCTCCTGCGGTCGACGAGCGAGACGAGCAGACCCTGCTCGTCGAGCACGGCGTTGATCTCTGCGTTGCCCAGCACGATGCGCCCGCCGTCGCGACGCACGGTGGCCGCGGCATCCGTCATCGCCGTCTCTGCCGCGGCGAGCGCGGCGACGCCGCCGAGCGGAAGCGGCCCGGCGTTGGCGACGATGCGCTGCGAGCCCGTGCCGACGAGCGCGCGCAACGATCGCTCGATGATCGCCTCGAGCGCCTCGGCGACCTCCGCGTAGCGGCGCTCGGCCTCGGCATGCACCCAGGCGATCGACGAGCCCGGCAGGATGTCGTGGAACTGCTGCAGCAGCACGGTGTGCCACGCGGCCTCGAGCTCGTCGTAGGGGTAGTCGGCGGCCCCGCTCACCGCAGCGGTCGCCGCCCAGAGCTCGGCCTCCCGCAGCAGGTGCTCGCTGCGCCGATTGCCGCGCTTGGTGCGCGCCTGCGAGGTGTACGTGCCGCGATGGAACTCGAGGTACAGCTCGCCCGACCAGACCGGCGGATTCGGCAGCTCGGCCTCCGCCGCCTCGAAGAAGGCGCGCGGGCTCGAGAGCACGACGCGCGGCGACCCCTCGAGATCGGCCGTGCGCGCGGCCGCGGCGAGCATCTCCTCAGTGGGCCCCCCGCCGCCGTCGCCCCAGCCGAACGGCACGAGCGAGGTGTTCGCCGTGCCGTGCTCGGCGTACTGGCGCTCGGCGCGCGCGAGTTCGGCGCCCGAGAGCTCGGAGTTGTACGTGTCGACCGGCGGGAAGTGCGTGAAGATGCGCGTGCCGTCGATGCCCTCCCAGTCGAAGGTGTGGTGCGGCATGACGTTCGTCTCGTTCCACGAGATCTTCTGCGTGAGGAACCAGCGGCTGCCCGCGGCGCGCGCGATCTGCGGCAGCGCCCCCGAGTAGCCGAACGAATCCGGCAGCCACACCTCGAGCGGTTCCACGCCGAACTCCTCGATGAAGAACCGCTTGCCCGCGACGAACTGGCGGGCGAGCGCCTCACCGCCCGGCATGTTCGTGTCGGACTCGACCCACATGCCGCCGACCGGCACGAAGGTGCCGTCGCGCACCCGCCGCCGAATTCGTTCGAAGAGCTCGGGATACGCCGCCTTCAGCCAGGCGAATTGCTGAGCGGATGACGCGGCGAAGACGAATCCCGGATTGCGCTCGATGAGCGCATCCACGTTCGAGAAGGTGCGCGCCACCTTGCGCACGGTCTCGCGGGTGGGCCAGAGCCATGCGCTGTCGATGTGCGCGTGGCCGACGGCGTGCACGCGATGCGAGCTCGCCCAGGCGGGCGCGGCGAGGGCGGGCGCGAGCAGCTCGCGGCCCCGTGCCGCGGTGCCCGACACGTCGTCGGGAGACATCGCGTCGACGGATCGCTCGAGCGCCCGGAGGATCTGCGCGCGGCGGGGCAGCGCCTTGGGCAGTTCGGCGTGGAGCCCGCGCAGGGTCCACAGGTCTTGCGCGAGCTCCCAGACGGGGAGGTCTCGCAGTGCCAGCTCGAGGCGGCGCAGCCGGTAGATCGGCTCGTCGCCGGCGGTCGCCGGATCGCCGAGCGGGGTCGGTGCGAACGACCACCCGCCCTGGAGGTCGGGATTGGACGCCGCCTCGAGGTACACCTCGAACTCGCCCCCGGGTTCGACGTCGAGCGGAACGGCGCGATTCAGCGGTTCGATCGCCTTCAGGATCGAACCATCGGCGCTCCACACGGTGCCCTCGGCCTGAAAGCCCGGCGCGGCACCCGTGAACCCCAGATCCACCACGAGTTCGAGGCGCACGTCGCGTTCGCCCGCCCACGCCTCGGGCACGCGCCCGCGGATGTGGAACCAGGTCGTGCCCCAGGGCCGGCCCCACGCGGCATCCGTCTCGAATGGCGCGAAGCGCTGCGCGACCGCCTCGGCGAACGACACTGGCTCGCCCGGCGCGACCCAGTGTTCGATCTCGACCGGTGCGCTTCGGCGGTGGATCGCCGGCTGGATGCGCTCGGCGACGAATCGCGCGATGCGCCGCTCGACGAGTCTGCTGTCATCGTGCATGGGAACAACCCCTATCCCTTGATCGCGCCCTGCATGGCGAAGGAGCCGCCGATGCCCTTCGACACGATGACGTAGAGCACCACCACCGGCAGCGAGTAGATGAGCGAGTACGCCGCGAGTTCACCGTACGCGACGGTGCCGTACTGGCCGAAGAAGCTGAAGATGCTCACCGAGGCGGGTTGCTTCGACGGCGAGAGCAGCAGGATGAACGGCACGAAGAAGTTCCCCCATGCCTGGACCCGACTGCGGCTGCGTGATCAGGCCGCCTCAGCGCGCCTCGACGTCGGCGAGCGTCGGCTCGGCACCGCCCGCCGCGCGCTTCTGCCACGGCCAGCGCCCCGAGATCTCGAGTTCGAGCGACCAGCTGAGGAACGTGCGGATCAGCACGATGATCGCGAGCACCGCAACCGAATCGAGCGTCGGCGTCACCGCGACGGTCTTGATGATGTCGGCGGCCACGAGCAGTTCGAGCCCGAGCAGGATCGCCCGCCCGAGCACACGACGGAACCGCGTGTACACGGGGTTCACCCGGCGAAGGCCTCGCAACGCGGCATCCACGGTCGCATAGACCACGCCGATCACGATCGCCGCGACGCCGAGCACGTCGATGACCTCGCCGACCGTTTCGATGACCGAGCCGTAATCCATAACGCCCCCTCGCGCCACACGCTAGCGCGACGGTGCGCCGGTCGGTGCGCGACGTGCCGACATGCCGTGTGCCGAGACTCGGTCGACGGATGCCGCGTGGCCCGCGCCTTCCCGAAGGCGGCGGGCCCGCGGCC
>NZ_JBSHJY010000065.1:0-13895 GCF_053619715.1 Agromyces sp. NPDC055520
GGATCACATGACGCGTCATGTGATCCGCCGCCGTGGCGATCATTCGATGCCGCGACTCACTTGGAGACGGGCAGTCCGAGATCTTCGAGCGTGGCGACCGCGGTCGTCTGCGCGGTGCCGAAGATGTCGGCGACGGTGGTGCTGCCGCCGGCGACGCCGGCCGCGGTCTCGTTCATCTTGGTCAGCGAAGCGAAGCCCGGTGCATAGACGAAGTCGGGGCTCAGGTTGCCCGAGGCCGTTGCCAGCTCGGCGAGCACGTCCTGGCCTCCGAACTGACGGAGCATCTTCTCGCTCGTGGTCGGCGTGCCGTTGGCGGCCACGACGAGACCCTGCGAGGCGAGGTCGTCGACCTGCGTGTTGAACCAGGCGTTGAACTCCATCGCCGCTTCCGGGTGCTCGCAGCCCTTCATGACCGCGACGCCGGAGCCGCCGTCGGGGCCCGTCAGTGCGCCTGCGCCGAAGTCGGGCAGTTGGGCGATGCGCCACTGGCCCTCGGCCGGGGTGCCGTCGAGGGAATCGAGCAGGAAGCCGGCCTCCCAGGCCGCGCCGACGTGGCCGATGAGGCTGCCGTCGTTCAGCGCTTGCGTGAAGGCCTCACCCCAGCGCTCGGTGGCCAGCGTCTGCTTGTTGTCGATCAGGTTCTGCCAGAAGGCGGCGACCGTCTGGCTGCCCGCGCCTTCGGTGTCGACGGTCCATCCGTCGTCGCTCGACCCGAACCAGGAGTCGCCGGCCGCCGCCGCCTGAGCCGACAGCCAGGAGAGCGCCTCGTCGGGCGTGAAGGCGGTGACGTACTTGCCGGCGGCCGCCGCGGCCGCGGAGTCGGCGGTCAGCTCGTCGAGCGTGGTGGGCACCGAGAGGCCGAGGTTCTCGAACTCGGTCGCGTTGTAGAAGTACACGAGGGGGCCGGTGTCCTGGGGGTAGCCGACGACGGCATCGCCGACGGTCATCATCGAGTACGCGCCGGCCGAGAACTCGTCCTCGTGCGTCGCGGCTTCGTCGGACACGTCCTCGAGCAGGCCCTTGACGTACATCTGCGGGACTTCGGAGTACCCGACCTGCGCTAGGCATGCGGCGTTGCCGGCCTTGACGTCGGTCTCGAGCTTCAGGATCATGTCCGTCGCCGCGCCGTCGAACTTCGTCGCCTTCACCTGGATGTCGGGGTTCGCCTCGTTCCAGCGATCGACGATCTCGCTGACCGGAGTCATGCCCTCGCCGTCGGGCAGACGGTGCAGGTAGGTGATCTCGACGGGACCGTCGGCGCTGCCCGAGTCGCTGTCGGTGCTGCAGGCCGCAAGCCCGAAGACCGAGATCGCCGCGACCGTCGCAACTGCGGCGGTGCGTGCGAAGCGAGTGCTGTAGGTCATGTATCGCTCCTCTTTGAGAGAATCGCCGCCCGTTGGTGCACGGGCGTGCCCACCGGCCGACTCGATGCGCTCGCGCGCACCTCATCGACACTTGTGGAATGAATGTTTGCGCTCACATTACTCCTCTGACGCGTAAACTCAAGCGAGCGCCGCAAATTCGTGCTCGCCATGTACAGCGCGAACACTCCTGCACCGGTCCGCAGACCGATGGCCGCGGCGCCGCAAGCATCGAAAACGAGAGAACGGATGAATCCATGAGTGGCATCGTTCCCGCACCCGTCCGGTTCGAGCTCACGGACGCCGCACCGTTCCGGCTCGCCGCGGGTGCTCACATTGTCGCACCGGGAGTTGCGAGGAAGATCGGAGCCCTGCTGGCCAGCGAGCTCCGGGCTGTGCTGGACCTCGAGCTTCGCGTCGTCGACTCGCCCTCCGGCCAGGCCGACATCACACTCGTGCTGCTGCCCCACGACGAGTCGGGCGACGACGAGGGCGACGAGGACTACCGCCTCCAGCTCTCCGACCAGGGCGCCGTCATCATCGCGAGCACGCCGACCGGCCTCTACCGCGGCACGCGATCGCTGCGGCAGCTGCTGCCGGTTCGGGGCGCTACCGGCGCCCCCGACGCCGGATGGATCGTCCCGGCGGTCGAAGTGCACGATGCTCCCCGATTCGCCTATCGCGGCACCATGCTCGACGTCGCGCGGCACTTCTTCCCCGTCGGCGACGTGCTGCGTCTCATCGACGCGGTCGCGATGCTGAAGATCAACCACTTCCACCTGCACCTCACCGACGATCAGGGCTGGCGCATCCAGATCGACGCGTGGCCCGCGCTCACCGGCATCGGCGCATCGACCGCGGTCGGCGGCGCCCCGGGCGGCTTCTACACGAAGGCCGATTACGCGCGCATCGTCGCGTACGCCGCCGACCGATTCATCACGGTCGTGCCGGAGATCGATCTGCCCGGGCACACCAACGCCGCCCTCAGCGCCTACCCCGAGTTGAACCACGACGGCATCGCCCGCGCTCCGTACGAAGGGGTGGAGGTGGGGTTCTCGTCGCTCAGCGCAGCGCCCGACCGTGCGGCGGCGACCGATCGCTTCCTCGCCGACGTCACCCGCGAGATCGCCGAGATCACTCCCGGGCCATGGCTCCACATCGGCGGCGACGAGTCGTGGTCGACGCCCGCAGCCGACTATCTCGACCTCGTGCAACGCATCACCGCCGCTGCTGCCACGACCGGCAAGACGGTCATCGGGTGGCATGAGATCGGCGCATCGAGGGCACTGCCCGCCGGCACGATCTCGCAGTACTGGAGCTATCTCGTGCCGCAGGAGAACGCGGCAGCACTCACCTCCTCCGTCATCGAGCAGGGCGGACGCGTCATCATGTCGCCCGCCGATGCCGCCTACCTCGATATCCGGTATCCAGGCGCACCGGCGACGCCGAACGGCTACGAACTCGGGCTCGACTGGGCCGACGGCCCGACGTCGCTCGAGGCGGCGTACGCCTGGGAGCCGACCGCGGTCGTCCCGGGGGTCGGCGAGGCCCAGGTGCTCGGCGTCGAGGCCCCCATGTGGACCGAGACGGCCCTCACGATCGATGATGTCGAGTTCATGGTCTTCCCGCGCCTCGCGGCGATCGCCGAGATCGGCTGGTCGCCCGCGCCGAGCAGCGGCGGCCGTGATTTCCCGGACTTCGCCGGACGGGTCGCCGGGCTCGGCGCGATGTGGGATGCCGCGGGCACCGTGCACTGCCCGGTCGACGACATCGCCCGGGCCACCCGATGACGGAGGTGCGGCGCGATCGGGTCGACGGGCGCCCTGGATCGAGCGACCCGAACGCCGCGTGACGTCGCAGCCCGGGTGGGCTGCCCGGGCAGGGGGCGAGCGGATGCCGCGGGGCAGGCGGCACCCGCGACATCCGCTGGTCTGTGGTTATTTGACGCTGCCGGCCGTGAGGCCGCCGACCAGGCGCTTCTCGATGATCATGAAGAGGATGACGACCGGCACGATCGCGACGATCGAGACTCCGAAGACGTACTGCCACGAGGTCTCGTACTGGCCGACGAACTTCGTGAGGGCCACGGAGAGCGGCTGGTTGCCCGCCGTCGAGAGGATCACGAGGGAGGCCGCGAACTCGTTCCAGCAGGCGACGAAGGTGAACACGATCGCGGTCACGATGCCCGGCCAGACGAGCGGCAGGTTGATCTTGAACAGCACGGTCATGCGCCCGGCGCCGTCGATCTGCGCGGCCTCGTCGACCTCTTTCGGCACGCCCGCGAAGAAGGAGTGCATGATCCACACGGCGAACGAGAGGTTGAACGCGGCGTTGATGAAGATCATCGCGGCCCACGTGTCGATCAGGTCGAACGCGAGGAACTGGCGGAACAGACCCGAGGTCAGTACCGCGGGCTGCAGCATCTGCGTGACGATCACGAGGAAGAGGAACACCATGCGGCCCGGGAACTTGAACCGCGCCGTGTAGTACGCGGCCGGCATCGCGACGAGCAGCACGAGCAGCGTCGCGAAGACCGAGATCACGATCGTCGAGATCAGGTTCTGCGGCAACGGCGTCTCGGGCGTCGACCACATGTTGATGTAGTTCTCCCAGTGCCACTCCTGGGGGAAGTAGGTGGGGTCGACCGAGCGGATCTGCGACTTGGTCTTCACCGAGCCGAAGAACATGATGATGTACGGCATCACGAAGACGGCGAGCACGATGAGGCCCGCGAGCATGCGCACGAGCACCGTGCCGAGTGGCACCTGGTCTTCGGTGTAGCGGCGCTTGCGAGCGGATGCCGCGGGCGGGGCGATCGTCTCGAACGCGGGTGCGGTGACGGCCACGATCAGACCTCCTTCATGGGCTTGACCACGCGCACGTAGACGGCGACGATCACGATGACGATGACGAATGCGACGACCGAGAGCGCACTGGCGACATCGACCTTGTGCTGGTTCTGGATGTATTTGAAGATCATCGTCATGATCGTGTCGGCGTCGTAGCCGGGGATCGACCCGGTCATCACCTTCAGGATCGGCAGCGAGTTGAAGACGTTGATGATGTTGATGAGCACGGCGACCGCGAGGGCGCTGCGCAGCTGCGGGAACACGACGGCCCAGTAGGTGCGCACGGGCCCGGCGCCGTCCATCTTGGCGGCTTCGAGCACCTCGCCCGGCACCGTCTGCAGACCCGCGAGGATCGTGTAGGTCGTGAACGGCAGGGAGACGAAGATCGCGACGACGATCGACCACGCGAACGCCGTTTCCGGGTTCCGGGTCCACCCGTACCCCTCAGGCGTGGACACCAGGCCGACATCGACGAGGAACTTGTTGATGATGCCGAAGTACGGCTCGAGTCCGTAGTAGACGACCATCGTCGTCATGACGACGGACGCGGCCCACGGGATGATCACCGCGAGGCGCACGATGCGTCGCCCGGGGAAGGCCTTGTTCAGGATCTGTGCGAGCCCGAGCGAGATGAGCACCGTGAACGCGACGACCACGACGACCCACACGATCGTGCGGCCGAAGATGGGCCAGAAGTAGGGGAAGTTGAAGACCTCGATGTAGTTGTCGAGGCCGACCGAGCCCTTGTCGAGCCCGGAGATCGAGATGTCGCGGGTCGAGTTGTAGAACATGACGACGGCCGGGAACAGCACGACGCCGAAGATGAGGATCAGGGCGGGCCCGATCCAGGGCAGCGAGGCGAGCAGGTCGCGGCCGCCGGGGCGGCGGGTGCCGGTGCTCCCGCCGCCGTCGGTCTCGCGCCCGGAGCGGGGGCGGCTCTCGGCCGCCCCCGCCTGGATCGGTGACGCATCGGATGTGGTGCTCATGGTTCGGTGGTCACCGATCCCTCCGGGTGTTGCGAGTGGACTGCTGGCGTGACGGGCGGGATCAGCCCGCGTCGGCCTGCGCCTGGATCTCGGTCAGCACGTCCTGCGCGGGCTTCGTCTGAAGCTGTCCGAACAACGCCTTGAACGCGGCATCCGTGGCCGACCACTTGGGGTTGGTGCTCGGGTAGAACTGCGCGTCGGGCAGCACCTCGAGGAACGGCGCGAGCGCCTCCTCGGAGCCGAGTGCCTCAGCGCCGGACTTGGTGACGGGCAGGAAGCCCTCGGCCTGCACCCACGGCACGTACACGTCGGAGGTGTAGTAGTAGTCGAGGAACTTCGTGATCGCGTCCTGCTTGTCGCCGTCGTTCTGGAAGGCCATCAGCTGGTCCATGACGCCGACGGTCATGGGGCTGCCGTCCTTGGTGGGGATCGGGACGATCGAGTAGTCGAGCTCGGGGTTGTTCTCCTCGATCTGGCCGACGGTCGGCGGGAGGCCGACCTGCATGCCGATCTTGCCCTGGATGAAGATGTCCATGAGCGGCGAACGGTCGGTCGAGCCCGGGTCGGCCTGCGTGGCGCCCGCGTCGATCATCTTCTTGATCTGGTCGGCACCGGGCAGGTTCGCCGGGTCGTCGACCGTGATCTCGGTCGCGTCGCCGAAGGTGCCGCCGCCGCCCCAGAGCCACACGGCCGCTTCGGCCTGCGCCTCTTCGGAGCCGAGGGGCATGCCGTAGCCGGCGATGCCGCCGCCGAGCGCCGAGACCTTCGTCGCGGCGTCGAGCAGTTCGTCCCAGTTGGTGGGCGGGGCCGTGACACCGGCCTGCTCGAGCAGCGCGTTGTTGACGAACAGCGCACGGGCCGAGGCGATGAGCGGCAGCGCGTACGCGGTGCCGTCGACCTCGGCGTTGGCGATGAACGAGTCCTGGAAGTCGCTGAACGTGTCGGCCGAGACGACGTCTTTCGCCGGGTAGAGCAGCTCGTCGGCGGCGAAGCCGGCGAAGGGGCCGCCGTTGTAGATGTCGGGAGCCTCACCGCCCTGGATCTTCGTGGCGATGACGGTCTCGAGGTTGTCCCACGACTGCACCTCGAGCTTGACGTCGATGTCGGTGTTCTCGGCTTCGAAGCCCTTGATCACGTCTTCCCAGAGACCCTGGGTGTTGTCGGAGTAGCTCGGCACGAGCAGGTCGAGCGTGGTCTTGCCACCGGCTTCATCGCTCGAACCGCCGCCGAACCCGCAGGATGCGAGCGTGAGCGACGCCATTGCGGCGAGCGCGACGGCCGTGCCGAGGCGCAGAGACTTCTTCATGGATGCTTCCTCACTGTGGTGGATGGTGCACCAGCGCCTGAGTTGAAGCCTCGCGCGACGGTGCGGTTGCCCAGCATTCTGCAGTGGCGACCTCGCCAATGTGCAGACTCCTGAACGTTTGGCCGAGCAAACGATCAACATCATTCACTCGACGCACGAAAATCTATGTCGAATGCCACCGCCCCGTCAAGGCGTGCAACAGATTCGTTATCAGATTTTGTTCAGATCCCTCACAAACCCCGCGAAATGGAGGATCTCTTCCAAACAATCGTCGAACTGATCGTTGGACATCGGTTGCAGTCATCTGCAATCATGAGAAGTCACAACGGCGCAGATCTTCCGCGCCGCTCCCCGAACACCCCTCTGGAGCCGTCTTGACCGAGCAGCCGACCACCGCACACACGCCCGCCTCGCACATGGCGGCCGAGCTCGCCTCGCAGCCCCAGACCTGGGCCGAGGCCGAGACCCTCCGCGCCGAGCAGGCGCTGCTGCCCGGCAGCGGGGCCCGCATCGCCGTCGTCGGCTGCGGCACCTCGTGGTTCATCGCGCAGTCGTACGCGTGGCTGCGCGAATCGGGCGGGCACGGCGAGACCGATGCGTTCGCCGCCTCCGAGGCCTTCGTCGACCGCGGCTACGACGCCGTCGTCGCCCTCACGCGTTCGGGCACCACGACCGAGGTGCTCGAACTCGTCGAGCGGGTCAAGGGTCGCGTGCGCACCGTCGGCGTGATCGGCGATGCATCCTCACCGCTGGCCGGCCTCGTCGACGACGCCGTGCTGCTGCCGTTCGCCGACGAGCAGTCGGTCGTGCAGACCCGATTCGCGACGACCGCGCTCGCGCTCTTCCGCGCCTCGCTCGGCGAAGACCTGAGCGGCGCGATCGCCGACGCCGAGCGTGCGATCGCCGAAGAGTTCGCACCCGAACTGACCGATGCCGAGCAGTACACCTTCCTCGGCCGCGGCTGGTCGGTCGGGCTCGCCCACGAGGCGGCGCTGAAGATGCGCGAGGCCTCGCAGTCGTGGACCGAGTCGTACCCGTCGATGGAGTACCGCCACGGCCCGATCGCGATCGCCGCGCCCGGCCGGGTCACCTGGCAGTTCGGTGCGGCCCCCGAGGGCCTCGCCGGCGACGTCGCCGCCACCGGCGGGCGCTTCGAGGCCGGCGCGCTCGACCCGATGGCCGAGCTCGTGCGCGCCCAGCGCGTGGCACTCGCCCGCGCCCGCGCGAAGGGCCTCGACCCCGACGCGCCGCGCAACCTCACCCGTTCCGTCATCCTCGGCGCGTGATGACCGAGCACTCCGCCTCCGACGCGACCCGGCTCGGCCCGGGCGACGCGGTGCTCGCCTTCGACGTCGGCGGCACCGACACGAAGTCGGCGCTCGTCGACGCGTCGGGGCGGGTGCTGGGCCTCCGCCGCACGCCGACTCCGCTCGACGCAGCCGACCCGGCCGGCACGATCGTGAGCTCGCTCGCCGGGCTCGCCCGCGAGCACCTCGCCGCCGCCCCGGGCGTCGTCCCCGTGGCCGCGGGGCTGAGCGTGCCCGGCCTCGTCGACGACGTCGCCGGCGTCGGCATCTTCGCGTCGAACCTCGGTTGGCGCGACGCGCCGATACGCGACCTCGCCGAGGTCGCCCTCGGTCTGCCGGTGGCATTCGGTCACGACGTGCGCGCAGCCGGCGACGCCGAGCACCGGCTCGGCGCGGCCCGCGGTTACGGCGACGTCGTCGTGCTCGCGATCGGCACCGGCATCGCGAGCGCGCTCGTGCTCGACGGGCGGCCCTACGCGGGCGGAGGCTACGCGGGCGAGATCGGTCATTCGCTGGCCGACCCGCTCGGCGAGCGCTGCCCGTGCGGCGCGATCGGATGCCTCGAGACCATCGCCTCCGCCGGCGCGATCGCGCGTCGCTACTCCGCGGCATCCGGCACCCCGGTCGACGGTGCGCGGGCGGTACTCGAAGCGGCCACCGCGGGCGACCCGCTCGCCCGCCGCGTGTGGGCCGACGCCGTCGAAGCGCTCGCCGAGGCGATCGCACGGCTCGTCGCGACCCTCGCCCCCGAGGCCGTCGTGATCGGCGGCGGACTCGCCCAGGCCGGGCCCGCGCTCTTCGGCCCGCTCGAGACGCGCCTCGACGCGCTGCTCAGCTTCCACCGCCGCCCGGCGCTCGTGCACGCCGAGCTCGGCGACGACGCCGGCCTGCTCGGCACGGCGCTCGCCGCTCGCGACCTCGCCGCCGTGCGGGCCGCCGCCGTGCTCCACGAAACCGGTGCCGCATGATCCTCACCGTCACTCCGAACCCCGCACTCGACCTGACCTGGCACGTCGACCGGCTGCAGCCGGGCGAGTCGCACCGGGTCGATGCCGGCGCCGCGCGGGCAGGCGGCAAGGGGCTCAACGTCGCCCGCGTGCTGCACGCGCAGGGGCACGAGGTGCTCGCCCTCACGACGACCGGCGGCACGGTCGGCGCCGAGTTCGCCGCAGAACTCGCAGGCAGCGGCATCCCGCATCGCCTGATCGCCGTGAGCGGCGCGACCCGGCGCAGCATCGCCGTCGTCGACGAGTCGAGCGGCGAGTCGAGCGTGTTCAACGAGCGCGGCGCCGCCCTCACGGCCGCCGAGGCCGCCGAACTCGCCGCGACCGCACTCGAACTCGCCGCCGGAGCCGACGCCGTCGCGATCTGCGGCAGCCTGCCCGCCGGATTCGGCCCCGACGAACTCGGCGCACTCGTCGCCGCGCTCGTCGCCGCCGGCGTGCCCGTGATCGTCGACACGAGCGGCCCCGGCCTCACCTCGGCGGCCCGGGCCGGCGCCTCGGCGCTGAAGCCCAACGCCGAAGAACTGCGCGCCGAGACGGGCCTCGACGACCCGGTGGCCGGCGCACGCCGCCTGATCGAGTGCGGGGCCGGCCTCGTCGTCGCCTCGCTCGGTTCAGAGGGGCTCATGATCGTGTCGGCGGATGCCGCGGGCGAGGTGCGTGCCCGATTGCCGCGGGTGCTGCACGGCAACGCGACGGGCGCGGGCGATGCCGCAGTCGCCGCGATCGCGGCCGCGTTCACCGAGGCGCCCGACCTCGCCGCCGACGCTCCGGCCGCGGCAGAGGCCCGGGCACGCCTGGCGCGGCGCGCGACCGCCTGGTCGGCCTCGGCCGTGCTCATGCCGCTCGCGGGCGAGCTGTCGCCCGAGCACGCAGCCCTCGAACGCGAGGTCGTCGTGACGACCGCCGTGACGACCACTCCCACCCCTCCCACCCCGACCGGCAGCGCCGGCTCCCCAGCCCCGGAAGCGATCGCATGACCCTCACCCCCACTCGAGCCGTCCTCGCCGCCGCCGTCGCCGAGGGCCGTGCCGTCGGCGCGTTCAACGTGCTGCACCTCGAGACCGCCGAAGCCCTCGTTCGGGCGGCCGAGCGCACCGGACTGCCGGTGATCCTGCAGATCTCAGAGAACGCGATCCGCTACCACGGGGGCTTCGAGCCGATCGCCCGCGCCACCCTCGCCGTGGCCGAGGCGTCGAGCGCCGCCGTCGCCGTGCACCTCGATCACGCCGAAGACCCCGAACTCGCACTGCTCGCGATCGACCACGGCTTCGGGTCGGTCATGTACGACGGCGCCAAGCTCGACTTCGCCGACAACGTCGAGACGACGCGCAGGGTCGTCACGTACGCCGCGACGACCGGCGTGCTCGTCGAGGCCGAACTCGGCGAGATCGGCGGCAAGGACGGGGCCCACGCGCCCGGCGTGCGCACGGACCCCGCCGAGGCGGCGCAGTTCGTCGCCGAGACCGGCGTCGACGCCCTCGCCGTCGCGGTCGGCTCGTCGCACGCGATGACCGAGCGGGTCGCGTCGCTCGACCTCGAACTCATCGGGCGATTGCGGGCGGCCGTGCCGGTGCCGCTCGTGCTGCACGGCTCATCGGGCGTGCCCGACGAGACCATCGTCGCCGGCATCCGCGCCGGGCTCACGAAGATCAATGTCTCGACCCACCTGAATGCGCAGTTCACCGGGGCGATCCGCCGATTCCTCGACGAGCATCCGACGGTCGTAGACTCGCGCAAGTACCTCGCCGCCGGCAGAGACGCCGTCGAGACGGAGGCAGCCCGCCTCCTGCGCCTCTTCGCAGGGAAGGACCCCAACGGATGAATCGTGCCGAGCGTCTGAGCGCCGTCCTCGACCTCCTCGCCGAGGGTGGCCAGGTCGACGTCGACCAGATCGTCGAACGCCTCGAGGTGTCCCCGGCCACGGCCCGGCGCGACCTCGACGCGCTCGCCCAGCAGCAACTGCTCACGCGGACGCGCGGCGGGGCGGTCGCGCACTCGGTCGCCTACGACCTGCCGATCCGCTACAAGAACCAGCAGAACTCCGACGCGAAGGCCGCGATCGCCCGAGCGGCCAGCGCGCTCGTGCCGCGCGGCGCCGTCGTGGGCCTCTGCGGCGGCACGACGTCGACCGCGATCGCCGACGCCCTCATGTCGCGGGGCGACATCATGGAGCCGGCGCCCGACCCGAGCCTGACGGTCGTCACGAACGCGATCAACATCGCGATGCAGCTCGCGATGCGGCCGCAGATCAAGACGGTCGTGACCGGCGGCGTCGTGCACGCCCGCTCCTACGAGCTCGTCGGCGCATACACCGACGCGGTGCTCGGCAGCATCACGCTCGACCTCGCCTTCATCGGCGTCAACGGCATCGACCCGCTCGTGGGGCCGACCTCGCACGATGAGCGCGAGGCCGCCGTCAACGCGCTGATGGCCGGGCGGGCGACGCAGGCGGTGCTCGTGGCCGACTCCTCGAAGATCGACAAGCGAGCGTTCGCGGCGATCGGGCCGCGGCGGCTGTTCTCGACGATCATCACCGATGCCGGCATCACACCCGACCAGCGCGAGCGCCTCGCCGACGCGGGCTACGACGTTATCGTTGCTTGAGTGAGCACCTCACCCGTCGTCATCCATTCCGCACGCCTCGTGAGCGGCGCCGATACCGTCACCGACGCGTGGGTGCGCTTCGACGGCGATCGGGTGACCGCGCGCGGCATCGGCGACACCTGGCGCGACGGTCTCGCGGCCGTGTCGGCGACGGTGACGGATGCCGCGGGGTGCTTCCTCACCCCCGGATTCATCGATCTCCATTGCCACGGCGGCGGCGGCGCAGCCGTCGACGAGGGTGACACGGCGATCGAGACCGTGCTCGCGGTGCACGGCGCCCACGGCACGACCCGCTCGGTGCTCTCCCTCGTGACCGCGTCCGTCGACCGGCTCGCTCACGAGCTGGCGACGATCGCCCGGTTCGCCGAGCGCGACCCGCGAGTGCTGGGCGCGCACCTCGAGGGTCCGTTCCTCGATCGGGAGTTCCGCGGAGCGCACGACCCGGGCCTCCTGCGAGGTGCCGACGAGGCATCCGTCGACCTGTTGCTCGACGCCGCAGCCGGAATGCTGCGGCAGATCACGATCGCCCCCGAGCACGACGGCGCGCTCGAGGCGATCGCCCGGTTCGTCGCGGCCGACGTCAGGGTGGCCGTCGGCCACACCGGCGCCGATTTCGAGACGGCGCTCGCCGCGTTCGACGCCGGCGCCTCGATCCTCACGCATGCCTTCAACGGCATGCGGGGCATCCACCATCGCGCCCCGGGACCCGTGACGGCGGCGATGCACGCCGACCACGTCACCCTCGAGGTCATCAACGACGGCGTGCACGTGCACCCCGACGTCGTCAAGCTCGCCTTCGCCGGCGCACCCGGCCGGGTCGCGCTCATCACCGATGCGATGGCGGCGACGGGCTCGGCAGACGGCGTCTACGTGCTCGGCTCGCTCGAGGTCGTCGTGACCGACGGCGTCGCGCGCCTTCGCGAGGGCGGCTCGATCGCCGGTTCGACGCTCACGCAGGACGACGCGCTGCGACGTGCGGTCTTCGAGTGCGGCATCCCGCTCGACGAGGCGGTCGGCGCGCTGACCGCGACCCCGGCTGCGGCGATCGGCCGCGCCGGCGATCTCGGCCGCCTCGACCGCGGGTTCGCCGCCGACGCGGTGCTGCTCGATGCCGAACTCGGCGTGCGGGCGGTTTGGAGCGCGGGCGCACGCCTGGTCTGATCGGCTCGAACGCCCGGCGATCGGGAACGGGGCCCGGAGGCGTGTTCCCCTTCGCCTCCGGGACTCCCGCCCGTTCGAGCGGCGGCATCGTTTCCCCCGATGCCCTCCGCTCCTCGCCGGCTGGGCCGGCACCCGTCTCGGGCGTTCGGGTCGCCTGAGACGGCGGTGGGTGGAGGGCGGTTGAATGCCCTCACCTGAGAGACGGCGAATCGACGCGACTATGACGCGGCTTTCGCGAAATCTTTTCCATACCCGTTTCCCAGTGATCTCTGCTGGAATAGGGGGGATCCGAATTCACCGCGTCATGATTCCCGTCTCGACGCGTCTCTCGTATGGAACGCCTCTCGACCCCGCGTGCCATCCGTCACCCGAAGGAGACCCGTCGTGCCACCGCTGCGCACCGACCGATCGGCCGACGCCGCGCTCATCGAACGCACGCGCGACGGCGACGGCGCCGCGTACGCCGAGCTCTGGCACCGGCACTCGGCTTCGGCACGCACCGTCGCCCGTTCGTACAGCTCGCTCGACCCCGACGATCTCGTCGCCGAATCCTTCACGAAGATCTACAGCGCGATCCTCGCGGGGGGCGGCCCCACCGGCGCGTTCCGCCCGTACCTGTTCACGACGATCCGCAACACCGCGGCCGGCTGGGGGCGGGCCCGGCACGAGACGACGCTCGAGACCCTGGAGTCGTTCGAGGACCCCGATTCGAGCGAGTCGGCGACGCTCGACTCGCTCGACCGCAGCGCCACCGCACAGGCCTTCCGGGCGCTGCCGACCCGCTGGCAAGAGGTGCTCTGGTATTCCGAGGTCGAGAACATGACCCCGGCCCAGATCGCACCGCTGCTCGGCATGAGCGCCAACAGCACGGCGGCGCTCGCCTACCGAGCTCGCGAGGGCCTGCGTCAGTCGTGGATCCGGGTGCATCTGCGCAACCCCGCCAACGCCCCCGAGTGCCAGTGGACCATCGACCGGCTCGGCACCTACACGCGCGGCAAGCTGCGCACGCGTGAGACGACGCGCCTCGAAGCGCACCTCGACGACTGCGCCCGGTGCACGATCGTCGCGGCCGAGGCGCGCGAGGTGGGCTCGCGGCTCGCCCTCGTGCTGCTGCCCCTCACCGCGGGCGTCGGCGGCGCGACGGCGTATTCGGCCTGGCTCTCGCAGGGCGCCCCGGTCGCCGAGGTCGCGATGGGTGCCGCGGGCATGCCCGCGGTCATCGTCGGCCACGCGGCGGCGACGGGCTCGGCCGGCGCGGGCGCGGGCGCGGGCTCCACCGCCGGCGCGGGCTCCACCGCCGGCGCGGGCGCAGGC
>NZ_JBSHJY010000066.1:0-12695 GCF_053619715.1 Agromyces sp. NPDC055520
CCGTTTGACCCCGGTCGAATTCGAGGTCATCATGAACACGCCAGCCGCACTGGCTGCGTGACTACAACCTGTCACCTATCCGTGCAGCAGACCCCTTCTCCGCGACGAGTCGCTCGTGTTCCTCGCGTCGAGCCGTTTCGCTGGCGAGATAGCCAACATTGCGCACATCCGTCCAGAGCGTACCGTCCGGGCTCCCTTTCCAGCGACCGTACGTCTCTAGGTCGCTTTTGCGAAGGACGCAGTCGAGCTCCGCAGTCTGCGGGGAAGTCTCCCCCGTCCCGAGATTCGCGTTAGCGATAACGCGGGGGTACATGAAGTTCTCGACCGAGAGAACCCAGGATCCGCCGGTGCCACGGCGCAAGTATGCGCGATGTTGAATGCCCAGACGTTTGAGTCCGTCCATCCCCTCGCCGGTCAAGGCGAGGCGGGAATCGTGAGGCGCCATGACAGGAACATAGCGGTGGTTCGACGCCCCCCGAGTTCGCTACGCCATCGTCGTGCGGACACAACCCCTTCCACGAGTCGGCGCCGGCCTGCTGCAACAGCACATACGCGGCGACCACCTCGACGAGATGAATGGACGTATGCTACCGTAGGTAGTTGCAAGAACCTGAGCTAACTCGGAGGGCGGCGATGAAAGGCGGCGTGATCCTGTTCCGGGGTACAGGGGCAGACGCGCGCCGATACCTGGAGTCGGATCGGTCGCGCGCCGACGAGTACTACCTCGAGGGCGGGACATCCCTCGCCGAGTTCTCGGTCGTCGGCGGCGATGGCGAGGTGATCGGCGAAGGCGCACTCACCCCAGACCACTACGCGCAGTGGGTGGACTGGATCAACCCGCTCACCGGCGAGTCGATGGGCACGGCTCGCCTGCCAGGAGACGACCGGCAGGGATCGCCGCGGTTCGCCGAGATGGTCGTGAACGCCCCGAAGTCGCTGTCGATCGCAGCGGCCTTGCACCCTGAGGTATCCGTCGCTCTCGATACCGCGCAGCGCGACTCGGTCGCCGCGATCCGCGCCTGGCTCGGCCAGCACTCCGTCACTCGCGTCGGCCCGCGCGGAAGCCAGCGAGTGGTACCGATCGAGCAGCTGGAGACCGTCGCCGTCTCGCACAAGACCTCTCGCGCCGGCGACCCGCACCGACACATCCACTTCCAGATCGGGACGCGGGTGTGGGCAGCCGACGCATGGCGCGGTCTCGACACCGCGGCACTGTTCCGACAGCAGGGCGCGATCCGTTCGCTGGGCACGGCCGTCATCGCGGCGCACCCGCTGCTCGCGGCCACCCTCGACGCCCACGGTCTCACCCTCGATCCTGTGACGGGCGAAGTCGCGGAGTTGCATCCCTTCAACGCCGCGATGAGCAAGCGGTCAGAGCAGGTCGCGCGCAACCTGGCGCACTTCGAGAAGGAGTGGCGCACGAGGCATCCCAACGAGGAGCCTGGCCCGGCCGCGATATCGCGGCTGATCGCGATTGCGTGGGATCACGAGCGGCCCCACAAGCGGCCGACCTCTCTCGGCAGCGAGGCGGCATGGCGTGCGGAGCTCGAGGACGCCGGCTACCGCCCCAACCTCGAGCGCGCTCCGGCGCACCCGCCGGTGTCGCTGGAGGACGTGAGTGTTCGGGATGTCGCATCGCGCGCGCTCGACCGTTGCGCGGCTGCGGCGTCGACGTGGACGGTGCACGACATCCAGGACCACGTCAGTCGCATCATCACCGAGGCCGGCGTGCGCGCCGACCCCGAGCCACTGCGCGAGCTCGTCATGCTCACGACACAGTTGGCGGCGGATGATTGCCTGTCGGTCCTGCCACCCGACAGCCCGCATCCCGAGCACGTCGCACACCTCACGAGCCTGCACGTCATCGCCGCCGAGACCCGACTGCGAGACCTCCTCACGGCACGCGCCGCGCATACCGGTCGCCAGCGCGCACCAGACCTGAGGCACGTCGCGCGGAGGCACCGGCTCGACGCCGCGCAGGTGCGAGCGGCCTCGGGCGTGGCATCCACCGACCCGCTCGTCGTCGTGGAGGGCGCGGCCGGTGCGGGCAAGACGACGATGCTCGCCGCCGCGATCGAGGCCGCCGCCGCGCATGGACGCGCGACCCGCGTGGTCACGCCGACGAAGAAGGCCGCCGAAGTTGCACACCAGGAACTCGGCGTTGCAACCGACAGCGTCGCGAAGCTCGTGCACGAGCACGGCTGGCGCTGGAATCGCGACGGCGTCTGGACCCGGCTCAGCGTCGGCGACATCGACCCCGATACGGATGCCTCGTACGCCGGCCCCGCGGCATCCGCTCGCCTTGCCCGTGGTGAGCGGATCGTGGCCGATGAAGCGGGCATGCTCGACCAGGACACGGCGCTCGCGCTGCTGACCGTCGCCGATGAGCACGGCGCCACCGTCGCTCTGGTCGGCGACCGTGCGCAACTCGCGGCGATCGGTCGCGGCGGCGTGCTCGAAATGGCCGCGCAACTCCTCCCCCGCGTGCACCGCATGACGACCGTGCACCGTTTCAGCGACCCCGTGTACGCCGCGCTTACCGTGCAGATGCGGCGCGGGGAGCAGCCGGAGACGTTGTTCGATCGGCTGCATGCGCTCGGCCTCGTCGTGATGCATGAAAGCCCGGATGCCCAGCAGGGGACGCTTGCACGTGAGTGGCGTGACGGAGATGCGATCACCGTCGCGACGAACGATGAAGTGCGTGAGGTGAACGCGCGCATCCGTGAGGAGCGAGTGCTCGCCGGGGTGGTAGACGACGATTGCACTGCGACCGGCAGCGACGGCCTGAGCATCGGACGCGGCGATGTGATCCAGACCCGGCAGAATGACTCGGCACTGCGCGTCGCGAACCGGCAGACGTGGATCATCCAGAGCGTGAGCGACGACGGCGCAGTGTGGGCGAAGGAATACCCCGCCAGTCGAAGACGACGGACCGTGCGACTGCCGGCAGACTACGTCGCCGAGCACACCCATCTGGCGTACGCCTCGACCGCCTACGGGATGCAGGGCGCGACTGTGCGCGAGTCACATACGATCCTCGGCGACGCCATGGATGCGGCGGGCGTCTATGTGGGCATGACGCGCGGACGTAACGCCAATCGCCTTCACGTTGTCACAGCTGATCTGGATGACGCGCGGGAGCAGTTCGCACTCGCACTGGAACGCGATCGCGCCGATCGCGGGCTCGCGAACGCGACGGCCGCTGCGCGAGAGTCCGTGCGCGGCCTCGCGACCAGCACGGACAGGCGACATCGCGAAGTACGTCTGCCGGACGGGACCAGCTTCGGTCGGAACACCACAACCCGGAGCACGTCGGAAGCCGGCCTGAGCCGATGAGGTGTGGGGTCTGCGCTGACCTCGCACTTGCGGCAAATACACGGCTGTGGCCGGAAAGCGGGTCGGCCTGCGGACGGCCGATGAGGGACCGCCTATCGGGCCTCCTGTCACGGCCGATCGACGGTGGCGCCAGAAACGTTCAAAACCCCCGACTTTCGACCTCACTCCGCGCACTGCGCCCGGGGACGCAGAATCAGGCGTCTCCGTCCCTCGCCCCGCGAGGTTCTGACCACGTCGAAACGACGGGTCAAAAACCGTGGCGGTCTCAACCGATCAACGCACCACCGGGAGGATGATGACCGGTTGGAGGTAGCCGATGGCGTTCTCGAGCATCCAGGAAAACGAGTTGTGGCGACGATGGCGCGCTGGTGACTCAACGCGGCTGATCGCGCGGTCGCTGGGTTGCTCGCCAGGGACGGTGCATGCGTATCTTGGCCGAACGGGTGGCGTTCGCCCACCAAAGAGACGCCGTTCCGAATCGCATCTGACTGTCCTCGAGCGCGAGGACGTGTCCCGTGGGATCGCGGCCGGCCTCTCGGCGCGGGCGATCGCAGCGCGGTTGCACCGGTCGCCGTCGACGATCTCTCGCGAGATCCACCGCAACGGCGGCCGGGAGGCATACCGTGCAGTGACGGCAGATGAGGCTGCCACGCACCGCGGCCGGCGCCCGAAGACAACGCGGCTTGCCGCTGACCCGGTACTCCTCGCTGGGGTCCGCTCCAAGCTCGAGCTGGATTGGTCGCCCGAGCAGATCGCAGCCGGGCTGCGCCGGCAACACCCGTCAGATCCGAAACGGTGGATCTCGCACGAAAGCATCTACCGCACGATCTACATCACGGCCCGCAGAGAACTCGACGCGAGCACGGCCAGACATCTTCGGTCGGGCCGATCAGTCCGGCGGCCACGCCTCGTCCAGTCCTCGCACGGACGCGGGCGGCTCCGGAACATGACCCCGATCCATGCCCGGCCAGTCGAAGTGCACGAACGAACCGTGCTCGGCCACTGGGAAGGCGACCTCGTCATGGGCCGTCGCCCATCGGCCGTGGCGACCCTCGTCGAACGACAGACCCGGTTCGTTCGCATCGTTTCGCTTCCGCACGGATACAAAGCCGACGCGGTACGCCGGGCCATCGTCGAGAACCTCCGCGCCGTGCCGCCAACGCTGCGGTTGTCGCTGACCTGGGACCGCGGCCGCGAGATGGCAGAGCACCAAGAACTCGCTGCCGAGCTCGGGCTGCAGGTCTACTTCTGCGACCCACGGAGCCCATGGCAGCGTGGGTCGAACGAGAACACCAACCGGCTCCTGCGCCAGTACCTCACGAAAGGCGAAGACCTGAACCGGTTCTCACTCCGGCAGCTCGACGACATCGCCGACCGGATCAATACCCGACCTCGACGCGTCCTCGGCTGGGACACGGCCGCGGACCGCTTCCGGCCAGAACTCAGGACTGCTCACCATCCCACATAGGGATCCGCGATCGGCAATGGAACTAGAGTCGGCCTGGTGAGCAGGGTCGTTCTGATGTGCGGGCCAGCGGGATCCGGAAAATCGACCGTCGCCAGGGAACTCGAAGCGAAGGGCATGACCAGACTCTCGTTCGACCGGGAAGCCTGGCGACGTGGGATTCACGTGATGCCCCTCCCGGCCGACGTGCACGAAGAGATCGAGCGGGAACTCCGCGCCCGCCTCGTCGCTCTGGTCAAGGCCGGTGCTGATGTCGTCCTCGACTTCTCTTTCTGGTCCAGACGATCTCGCCTCGCGTATCGTGACCTGCTGCGACCGCTCGGAGTGGTGCCCGAAACGATCTACCTCGCGACGCCACGAGCGGTTGCGCTAGAACGGATGCAAGCACGCGGCCACGAGCACGCGGACGACTACGCACTTGCTGCGGACCTCGCGGCCGAGTATTTCGACCATTTCGAGCCTCCGACCGCCAACGAAGGTCCGCTGACCGTACTTGGAGCAGCCAGGCCGCAATAGCGGATCCGCCTGTGCAACTTCGGCTGTCGCGGGAGCGGACCCCAAGCGAGCAGGAGGGCTTCCGGGCGCCATCGATACACTCGCTGGATGCGGATCCGCCCAATAGATCTCGTCGACGTGCTGGTCTATCTCGTGGTGCTGGGAATGTTCATCCAGCTGTTTCCCGACGTCATCTCCGAAACATTCCTGTTGGCACTCTTGACGGCGATCCTGCTCAAGGTCGTCCTTGAACTCGTGCTCTGGGCCAAGAAGAAGATCGTTGCGCGGATCCGGTCGGCCGAAACTCGGCGCGTTCGAATCGTCAGCGCGATCACCCTTTTACTGGTGCTGCCGGGGAGCAAGTTCATGGTGCTCGGACTGGTCGACCTGGCATTCGGCGACGCCGTCCGTCTCGGCGGCTTCTTTCAAGTAACTGCACTGATCATCGTTCTCATGCTCGCGCGAGGCGGCATGCGATGGGTGTTCAGACGGACCGACAAGGGCGCACCAGCCTGAACGAGGCCATCGAGCAGCCAGATTTCGCCAGCTTCTCTAGCCATCTCCGCTGGTATGCGCGGCGAGGCGCGGAGCCTGGGCTGAGAGGCTCACGGCCACAGCGACGTGGAGGACGAACGCGGTTCGCATTGGATGCCCGGCCCCCACGCGGGTCCGGTGGGTATGCGCAAGATTTGGTGGTCGCGGTCTGTCCGGTGGTCGCGCCGTCGGTCCTAGACTGGGCGCCATGCCGAGCGATCGCGCGCGAGCAGTCCCTTCGTCGGTCGGGTATTGGGGTTTCGCGGTACCGGCCTTCGAGATCATCGTGTTCGCGCTGATCTTCGGCTGGATTACGGTGTTCAGTCGCTTCCTCGGCGTCGTAGAGCAGCCCGCGTGACCGCGCCTGAGTCGCGGCGGCCTTCGCACACGAGGTGCGCGGCCGGGAAAGGGGCACGGTCGTGGTGAAAGGGATGCTGAGCCGGATCCGGGCGGTGTTCTCCCGCAAGACCCTGGGCAAGGATGTTGTCGCCGGTGTCGTCCTGGGTGTGGAGAGCGTCCCGGATGGGCTTTCCGCCGGGCTGTTGGCGGGAGTGAACCCGCTGGCGGGGTTGTACGCGTACCTGTTCGGGATGGTCGGGGCGGCGGCGTTCACAAGTTCGACGTTCATGGCCGTGCAGGCCACTGGGGCGATGGCGTTGATCGTGGGCGACGCGAACTTGAACGCGCGGCCAGACCCGGATCGGGCGTTGTTCACTCTCGCCCTGCTGACCGGGGTCGTCCTGGTGATCGCGGGGCTGCTGAAGGCGGGACGGCTGGTGCGGTTTGTGCCTACTGCGGTGATGACGGGATTCCTCACCGCGGTGGGGGTGAACATCATCCTCGGCCAGTTGGCCAACTTCACCGGCTTCGACGCGGAAGGGTCGAGCCGGATCGCCCGGAGCTTGGACACTGTCCTGAACATCGGCCAGTGGAGTGTGCCGGCGGTGGTGACCGGGGTGATTACGATCCTGATCATCGTGGTCCTGGCATCCACCCGCGTCGGCAGTCTCGGGCTCGTGGTTGCCGTCGTCGTCGGCTCGGCGGTCGCGGTGGTGCTGAACCTGTGGGTCTCCGCCCCGGTCCTCCTCCTTCGCGACATCGTCGAAGTGCCCAACGGGTTACCCGCTCCCGTGCTCCCGGTGATCGGGGATGTTCCTGCTTTGATCGTCCCGGCCCTCTCCCTGGCCCTGGTCTGCGTCATCCAGGGCGCGGGAGTGTCCGCGGGGCTTCCGACCCGCGATGGTCGTACCCCCGACCCGTCCCGTGACGTGGTCGGGCAGGGAATCGGCAACCTGCTGTCCGGGCTGTTCCAGGGGATGCCGGTCGGCGGGTCGATGTCCGCATCCGCACTCCTGGTTCAAGCCGGGGCGCGGACGCGGCTGTCGTTGTTCATCTCCGGGGTGGTGATGGCCCTGGTCATCGTGTTCGCCGCCGAGACGGTGGCGTTCACTGCGATGCCGGCGTTGGCTGGTCTGCTGATGGTGATCGGCTACCTCTCGATTAACCCCGGCAGGATCCGCTCGGTGTTGAAGACCGGGCCGGTGCAGGTCACCAACATGGCGGTGACGTTCACCCTCACCCTCATCCTGCCGCTGCAGTTCGCGGTTCTCGCTGGCGCGGGCGTGGGGATCATCCTGTTCGTCGTGCAGAAATCCAACCGGATCCGTTTTCGGCAAGTGGAGCTGCAACCCGATGGACACGTCCGGGAACGAGACCCGATCACCACGATCCCACCCCGCAGCGTCGTGATCCTGCAGCCCTACGGCAGCCTGTTCTTCGCCACCGCCCCCTCGTTCCAAGAACAGCTCCCTGACGTCGGGGCACACTCGGTGCATTCCGTGGTGATCATCCGGCTGCGGGGCACTGACGAGGTCGGCTTGGCGATCCTCGAGGCGCTGACCCGCTACGCCACCCAGCTGCATGACGTGGAGTCCACGCTGAAGATCGTGGCCAGCGAGCCTCGCGTAATCACGCAGATCCGTGCCAGCGGCCTGACGGCGGTGATCGGGGAGCGCAACCTGTACCAGGGTGGCGAGTGGGTCGGCACCGCACTCCGGCACGCCGACGCAGACGCCCGCACCGAGATCGGCGAGCACCGCAACCCAGCCTCTTGATCGGCGCGATCGCAGGGGGACCGCATCACTGCGGCGGCTGTCAGGTCCCACGCGTTCGGGGCAGGGAGCAACGCAGCCGCCCTCGCGTTGAAGGCCCGCCAAAATTCACCCTCAATAGGCCCCCGACCCGAGGTATCTTGGCATCAGATCGCTCGATCCGTGGGGAGTTGGATGGATTCGATGGGCGACGCGGTCGATTAGGTCAACGCGACGGAGATATGACGATGACGCTCAGCTTCACCAAGACGGAGGCATGACGATGACACTCGATCACGACCACGACCACAGCCACGGAACCAAGCCGGCAACGGACTTCACCGCCGCGGTGAACGAGGCGGCGTTGGCGAAGTACGCCATGGACGATCGGGACGACTTCTACGACGTCGACCGTGGCTTCATCGCCGGGTGGGGCGACAAGCTCTACAGCGAGGACGGCCTGTTGATCTTCAACGGCGAGGCGCTCGGCTACCTCAACGACGACACACCGACGCCGCCATCGGTCAACCCGAGCCTGTGGCGCCAGTCCCAGCTGATCAAGCGCTCCGGTCTGTACAAGGTGGTCGACGGTCTCTACCAGGTGCGTCTGTCGGCCAACCTCACCATCGTGGACGCCCCCGACGGGTTGGTCATCATCGACACCACGACGAGTGCGCGCCTGGCCAAGGCCGGGCTCGAGTTGTTCCGCAAGGAGCTGGACAACCACAAGCCCGTCGTCGCGGTGATCTACACCCATACCCACTTCGACCACTACGCCGGGGTGAAGGGCGTGATCGACGAGGCGGACGTGGCGGCGGGCAAGGTCCCGATCATCGCGCCGGGCACGATCGAGTCGTTCGACAAGCACGCGATCGGCGAGAACGTCATCACCGGCAACGCCATGTCCCGGCGCATGTCGCACACCTTCGGGCTGATGTTGCCCCAATGCGACAGCGGGCTGGTGACTCTCGGGCTGAGTCCAGGCACCGACGTAATGAACCCGCTCGTCACCTACATCTCACCGACCGACGGCATCACCAAGTCGGGCGAGACCCGGACGCTGGGCGGCTGGACGTTCGAGTTCGTCTACGCTCCCGACACCGAGGCACCCGAAGAGATGCACATCTGGATCCCCGAGATCAAGGCAGTCACCTGCGCCGAGAATGCCAACCACTCGATGCACAACATCCAGACCATCCGCGGCGCTCGCACCCGCGATGCCCGCAACTTCGCACGATACCTCGACGAGACCCTCGTCCGGTGGGGCGATGAAGCCCAGGTGCACTGGGGTCCGCACACCTGGCCGGTGTGGGGCAACGAGAAGGTCGTCGCCTTCCTTGAGTCACAGCGCGACATGTACAAGTTCATCCACGACCAAGCGCTGCGTCTGGCCAACCAGGGCCTCACCCCGCTCGAAGCGGCCGAGATCGTCGAGCTGCCCGACGCGATCGGCAAGAAGTGGTTCAACCGCTACTACCACGGCGGTCTGCACCACAACGTCCGAGCCGTGTTCCACAAGGAGCTCGGGTTCTGGGACGGCGACCCGGCCACCATCCTCCCGTTGCTGCCCGACGACAACGCCAGGCGCCACGTCGAGCTCATCGGCCGTGACAAGATCCTCGCCGAGGGACGCGGTGCAATCGACAGCGGTGACTACCGGTGGGCGATCCAGGTCCTGCATCACGTTGTGTTCGCCGATCCAGGCGACACCGAGGCCAAGGGTCTCCAGGCCGACGCCTATGAGCAGCTCGGCTACCAGCAGGAAGTCCCGCAGTACCGGGCCCTCTTCCTCACGGCAGCGAAGGAGCTGCGTGAGGGACCGGTGAGCTTGGGTCGGTTCAACACCGACAGCCCGGACACGATCGCGGCGATGCCGATCGACCTACTCTTCGACTTCGTCGGCGTTCACGTCATCGGTGACAAAGCGAGCGAGGTGGACTTTCGCATCAACTTCACCTTTGCCGAGCACGGCGATGAATGGACGATGTGGGTCCGCAACGGTGTGCTCAATGCCCGCAAAGGTCACGTCGACGGCGCTCAGCTCACGGTGACCGGTCCAAAAGCTGCACTCGCTGGGGTGCTGCTCCAGCCGGGAGAGGCACGCGGTCTCATCGAGAAGCTGGGCCTGTCCGCTCAGGGCGACCTGGGCGTGCTCGACACCCTCGCGTCGGTCACCGACACCTTCGACCCCACCTTCAACATCGTCACGCCCTGACAACACCAGGGGAAATTCCCTAACGCGTGTTGGCAATCCTGAGTTGATGCCGCGCCAGTCCTTGGGCTTGTTGAAGCTGCGTACGATGACGTTGCGGCCCTTGTAGATCTCGGCGTCGAAGGCGGGCTGGCTGCCACTGGCCGAGCGCGACAGTCAGTCGCGCAAGCGGGTCGGGCGGCGGACGGCCGCTGGCCCTCGAGCTCACGCATGGAGGCTTGGAGAAGAGGTGCCCGTTTACCCCGCCCCATAAAGATGCCCGCACGGGCACGCCAACCGCAACAAGGGATCTGCGTTTGGGGATCGACCTACCAGCGGGAGCGCCCCGCACCATGGTCCTCGAAGGCCTCGACACTCAACACACTACGCAGCTAGCGTGACCAAGCATCAGAGCTTGGAAACTCACGCTCAGAGCGTTAGAATCCAAGCATGAAATCGCGTGAGGCGCTGCGAGTACTGGCGGAGGTGTCCGAGTCCCAGTGGGGCATGGTCACCTCGGCGCAGGCCAGCGCGCGTGGCGTCAGCCACATGAACCTCACACGGCTGGCCGAGTCTGGAGATCTGGTCCGACTCTCGCACGGCATCTACAAGGATGCCGGCGCACCCGGCGGACAGCACGAAGACCTGCACGCCGCATGGCTGTCAACTGATCCCGCGAAACTCGCCTACGAGCGCCTCGACGAACGTCCTGGGAGCGCCGTCGTCTCCGGCGAATCGGCAGCCCGACTCCACGGAATCGGCGACCTACGGGCGATGAAGAGCGAGTTCACAACCCCGACTCGCAAGCAGACCCAACGAACAGACGTCCGATACCGAACCCGAGCGCTGCCCGATCAGGACGTCACCGTGCGGGAAGGCCTAACTGCCACGACTCGGGAACGCACGATCGCCGACCTGGTCGAGGATCGCCACGACTTCAGCATCGTCGGCAACGCGCTGCGCGACGCGGCCAGGCAGTCTCTCCTGGACGTGGACCGGCTCACCGAACTCCTGAGCCCACTCGCTGAGCGCAACGGCCACCGCAAGGGCGACGGTGACGCGCTGCTCGAAGAACTCATGCGAGTCGCCGGCCTCGATCAGGAGAGCGTCGCGAAGCAGATCGCTTCGATCCCCTCCCTCGGCAGCCTCGTCGCAGCGCAGTATCTTGATAGCCTCCCGAAGATCGACACCACGAGCGGACTTGCTGCCGAGATCGTGGCGTCAGGCGCGGCGAGCGCCCACGATCAACTCGCGGAGCAACTGCGCGCGGCAGATTGGGCCTCACTCGCGCTGGCATCGCAACCCCAGCAGGAGGAGGGGACGTGACCGAGCCCGAACGATACGCAAGCCCCGGCGCTGTCGAAGCAGCGATCACCGCAGCAGCCCGCAAGGCGTTCACCGCGGACCCCTCCCTCACGATCCAGGAACGCGTCCGGCTCGAGTACTTCCACCGCTTCCTCAGCCGCGTGTTCTCCGATGCAGACGACTCCGGCTGGATGCTCAAGGGCGGCACGGGCATGCTGGCTCGCGTCGCTTCCGCGCGCACGACGACCGACGTCGATCTGTTCCGTCGCAGCCGCTCCTTGAACGCGGCGCTCGACGACCTTCGGCGCCTGGCAGCCGTCGACCTCGGCGACTTCTTCCGCTTCGACTACACCGGGTACACGAACGCCGTCGACGGCAACCAGCAGACGTACACCGAGGGCTACCAAGTGAGCTTCGACATCTCCATCGGTGCGAAGAAGAAGGACAACTTCCACGTCGACTTGGTGGTGAACGTGGCCATGACCGATGAAGTTGAGATCGCGGAGCCGGCCAACGCGCTCGAGCTGCCGAAGCTGCAGAGCAATCCGTACCGGCTCTACCCCGTCGTCGACCAGATCGCCGACAAGGTGTACGCGACGCTTGCTCTCTATAGCGGTCGTCCGTCGAGCCGCGAGAAGGATCTTGTCGACCTCGTGGTCTTGGCCCGCACCCAGAATGTCGATGCGACGAAGCTCCGTCACGCCTTGGACGTCGAGGCCAGCGTCCGCTCACTGACCTTGCCCGACGCCTTCGACCTCCCTGCAACCTGGGGCGCCCGATACGCGAAGCTCGCTTCGAAGGTCCCCGCCTGCGCCGACTTCAGGACTGTAGAACTCGCAGCGGAGCTCATGCGGACCTTCATCGATCCGGTGCTGCGAGGCGAGACATCCGGCCTCGTCTGGTCACCCGAGTCGCTCACCTGGAGCTGATTCCCGAGCCGCCTCTTGTGCCAGATCTGTGCCATTAATGTGCCATTAATGGCCCGAAAACGAACTGAAACCAACTGAGACCATTCATAAGAATCCCTGATCAGCGCGATATCATCACCATAAGAACTGAGCGAAAATGCCCTAGGCTCACTGAAAATCGTGAGGTCACGGGATCGACGCCCGTCGGAGCCACCGTTCGACACGAAGCCCCCGGTTCGCCAGGGGCTTTCGCCGTCTCCCCCTCCTCTGCTTCTCTGCGCGGGCGGCCCCCCCCGCCGCGGGGGGCGGGGCGGCGGGGGGGCGGGGGGGCGGGGGGGGGCGCCCCGGGCGCGGGGGGGGGGGGCGGGCGG